>NZ_JAYRDE010000016.1:0-39196 GCF_041909575.1 Microbacterium sp.
GGGTGGGGCAAGTCGTCCGTGGTCAACGACATCCTGTACGCGGTGCTCGCGACGCGGCACACGGGTGCGCGTCGCGTCGCCGGCAAGCACACGCGCGTCACCGGCACCGAGGAGCTCGACAAGGTCGTGCACGTCGACCAGGGTCCGATCGGCCGCACGCCGCGGTCGAACCCCGCCACGTACACGGGCGTGTTCGATCGCATCCGCACGCTCTTCAGCGAGACCCCCGAGGCCAAGGCGCGCGGATACCAGCCCGGCCGCTTCAGCTTCAACGTCAAGGGCGGACGCTGCGAGGCCTGCTCGGGTGACGGCACGATCAAGATCGAGATGAACTTCCTTCCCGACGTGTACGTCGACTGCGAGGTCTGCCACGGCAAGCGCTACAACCGCGACACCCTTGCCGTGCACTACAAGGGCAAGAACATCGCCGAGGTGCTGGAGATGCCGATCTCCGAGGCGGCGGAGTTCTTCGAGCCCATCCAGGCGATCCATCGCTACCTGCGCACGCTCGTCGACGTGGGCCTGGGCTACGTGCGTCTCGGCCAGTCCGCCACGACGCTCTCGGGCGGCGAGGCGCAGCGCGTGAAGCTCGCGACCGAACTGCAGCGCCGGTCCAACGGGCGGTCGATCTACGTGCTCGACGAGCCGACGACCGGACTCCACTTCGAAGACGTGCGCCGGCTGCTCGAAGTGCTGGGCGGCCTGGTCGACAAGGGCAACTCCGTGATCGTCATCGAGCACAATCTCGATGTCATCAAGAGCGCCGACTGGATCGTCGACCTCGGCCCCGAGGGCGGATCCGGAGGCGGTCAGGTGGTCGCCACCGGCACACCGGAGCAGGTCGCGCGCACCGAGGGAAGCCACACCGGCGCCTTCCTGGCCGAGGTCCTCGGCGGGTCGCAGGCGGTCCGCAAGGCCGGCTGACCCGATGCCACGCTCCGCGCCCACCGTCTCGTACAAGCCGAAGCCGGGGGAGATCCCCACCAACCCCGGCGTCTACCGGTTCCGCGATGCGGACGGGCGCGTGCTGTACGTCGGCAAGGCGAAGAACCTGCGGGCGCGCCTTTCGAACTACTTCGCGCCGCTGCGCACGCTGCACGAGCGCACCCGCAGGATGGTCACGACCGCCGCGTCGGTGGAGTGGACGGTCGTCGCGAGCGACGTGGACTCGCTGCAGCTCGAGTACATGTGGATCAAGGAGTTCGATCCGCCGTTCAACGTCCGGTACCGCGATGACAAGTCCTATCCGTTCATGGCCATCACGCTCGCCGACGAGGCGCCGCGGGTGATCGTCACGCGCAATCGCCGCATCAAGGGTGCGAAGTACTTCGGGCCCTATCCGAAGGTGTGGGCGGTGCACGACACGATCGACCTGATGATCAAGGTCTTCCCGATCCGCACCTGCAGCGACTCGTCGTACAAGAAGGCGATGGCCTCGGGGCGGCCCTGCTTCCCGGGGCAGATCGGCCGCTGCGGCGGCCCGTGCTCGATGAAGGTGTCGATCGAGGAGCACCGCGCGATCGTCGACGACTTCGTGGCGTTCATGTCCGGCGGCGACCAGCGCTTCACCCGCGAGCTGACGGCGCGCATGCGCGAGGCATCCGCCGCCATGGACTACGAGGCCGCTGCGGTGTACCGCGACCGGCTGCAGGCGATCGACGCGGTGCTCAACAAGAGCGCGCTCGTGCTGGCCGCCGACACCGACGCCGACCTGTTCGGCATCGCCGAGGACGAGCTCGCGGCCGCCGTCCAGCACTTCGTGATCCGGGGCGGGCGCGTGCGCGGGGTGCGCGCGACGACGATCGAGAAGGAGCTGGACATCTCCGGGGGAGACCTGGTCGACCAGGTGCTCCAGCGCACCTACGGCAACGCGGAGGGCGCCGACATCCCCCGGCAGGTGCTCGTGCCCGCGATGCCCGACGACGCCGCCGATCTCGAGGAGTGGCTGCGGGGCCGCCGAGGCAAGTCCGTGACCATTCAGATCGCGCAGCGCGGACGCAAGGCCGAGCTGATGCGCACGGCGTCGCTCAACGCCCAGCAGGCGCTGATGCTGCACAAGACCCGCCGCACGAGCGACTACCTCGCCCGGACGCAGGCGCTGACGGACCTGCAGGAGGCGCTCGGGCTCGCCGAGGCGCCCCTGCGCATCGAGTGCTTCGACGTCTCGCACCTGGGTGGCACCAACGTCGTGGCGTCGATGGTCGTCTTCGAGGACGGGCTCGCCCGGAAGGACCAGTACCGCTCGTTCAAGGTCGAGGAGACCACGGACGACACCGACTCGCTCTACCAGGTGCTGCGTCGCCGGCTGGCCTACCTCGATCGCCCGGAGGAGGCCGAGGCGGCCCCCGATCCCGACGTGACGGCGGACGGCGAGGTCGTCACGGAGCGTCGGCGGCCCCGCTTCGCCTACCGGCCCCAGCTGCTCGTCGTCGACGGCGGGAAGCCGCAGGTCGAGGCGGCCGCCCGCGCGCTGCGCGACGCCGGGCACGAGGAGATCGCGCTGTGCGGCATCGCCAAGCGGCTCGAGGAGGTGTGGCTGCCGGGGGAGGATTTCCCCGTGATCCTGCCGCGCACGTCCGAGTCGCTCTACCTGCTGCAGCGGCTGCGCGACGAGGCGCACCGCTTCGCCATCACCCACCAGCGCAAGCGGCGCCGGCGCGACATCCAGAGCGTGCTCGCCGAGGTCCCGGGGCTGGGCGACGCCCGCATCAAGGCGCTGCTGCGGCACTTCGGCTCGGTGGCGGCGCTGCGCACCGCCTCTCCCGAGCAGATCGCCGAGCTGCCGGGCGTCGGTCCGAAGCTCGCCGCTGCAATCCATGCGCACCTCTCCGGTGGGTAGGGTGGTCTCCACGGGGGTGGTCATGGCCGAGGCGGAGCGCCGCGAGACGGGCGAGGTGCTGATCGTCACCGGCATGTCCGGCGCCGGCCGTTCGACGGCTGCGAACGCGCTGGAAGACCTCGACTGGTACGTCGTCGACAACCTTCCGCCGCAGATGCTGCGGCCCCTGCTGGATCTCACCGAACTCGCCGCCGGGGTGCTGCCGCGGGTCGCCGTGGTCGTGGACGTCCGGGGCCGTGACCTCTTCGCCGACCTGCCCGAGGCCATGCGGGCACTGCGGGAGCGCCGCCAGATCCGGCTGGTGTTCCTGGATGCCTCGGACGAGGTGCTCGTGCGCCGGTTCGAAGCCGTCCGGCGACCGCATCCGCTCCAGGGCGACGGGACGATCCTCGACGGCATCCGCCTCGAGCGCGAGCGACTGGCGGCCGTGCGCGAGTCCGCGGACGTCATCATCGACACGTCGCAGTACAACATCCACCAGCTCGCCACGCAGGTGACGGAGCTGTTCACCGAGGAGGACGCCGCCCGTCACACCCTCACGATCCTCAGCTTCGGCTTCAAGTACGGACTGCCGCCCGACGCCGACCTCGTCGCCGACATGCGCTTCCTGCCGAACCCGTTCTGGAGCGAGGATCTGCGTGCCCTCACCGGCGAGGACGAGGAGGTGCGGGAGTTCGTGCTCGCGCAGCAGGGCGCGCGGGAGTTCCTGGATTCCTATGCGCGCGCTCTGGAGCCGGTGCTCAGCGGCTACCAGCGCGAGAACAAGCGGCATTCCGTCGTCGCGGTGGGCTGCACCGGCGGCAAGCACCGTTCGGTCGTGATGGTGCGCGAGCTCGCCGAACGGCTGGCCGCGGTGCCCGGAGTGGCAGTGCGTGTGAAGCACCGTGACCTCGGCCGGGAATGAGATGCTCCGCACGCGGCCCCGCCCGCGACTAGGCTGGAGCGTCGTTCCCACCGATCCCCGTGAAGGAGTCCCGTGTCGCTGACCGCTGACGTGAAGGCCGAGCTGATCACCGTGCGCGACCCGCGCCCGACGGCCCGGGTGGCCGAGCTCACCTCCCTCCTGCGGTTCTCGGGCGGCCTGCACTCGATCGCCAACCGCGTGGCCGTCGAGGCGGAGCTGGACTCGGACCTGCTCGCGCGGCGCACCGCCCGCGACCTCGTCGAGCTCTACGGCGTGCGCCCTGAGCTCGTGCACGTGCAGGGGTCCGGCGGTCGCAGCGCCGGACACTACGCCGTGCGCGTGATCGAGGGCGGCGAGACGCTCGCGCGCCAGACAGGCCTGCTCGATCAGCGGCGCCGCCCGGTGCGGGGCCTCCCGAACAAGCTCACCACCGGCTCGCGCGCGGACCTCGCCGCCGTGTGGCGCGGTGCGTTCCTCGCATCCGGGTCGCTCTCCGAGCCCGGCCGCTCCGCCGCCCTCGAGATCACCTGCCCGTCGTCGGAGGCGGCCATGGCGCTCGTCGGCGCGGCTCATCGGCTGGGCATTCCCGGCAAGGCGCGCGAGGTGCGCGGGGTGCCGCGCGTCGTCGTGCGCGAGGGGGAGGCGATCCGCGCCGCCCTCGCCGCGATGGGCGCCGAGAAGGCCGCGGCGGAGTGGGACCAGCTGCGCCAGCGGCGCGAGGTGCGTGCGGGGGTGAACCGCCTCGTGAACTTCGACGACGCGAACCTGCGACGGTCCGCTCAGGCCGCGGTGGCCGCGTGCGCCCGCGTCGAGCGCGCGCTCGAGATCCTCGGCGACGACGTGCCCGACCACCTGCGAGAGGCGGGTGACCTGCGCCTGGCCCACCGTGACGCCAGCCTCGACGAGCTCGGGCACCACGCCGACCCGCCGCTCACCAAGGACGCGGTGGCGGGCCGCATCCGCCGGCTCCTCGCGATGGCCGACAAGAAGGCCGAGGTCGAGGGCATCCCGGGGACCGAGTCCGCTGTCCCCGCCGGCATCGAGGACTGACCGGCTCAGCCGATCCGCACCGCCGCACCCGTGACGGTGATTCCTCCGCCGACCGGGATCCCGACCTCGAGGAGGCCGGGCCTTCCCACGTGCCGACCCTGGTGGATCCGCACGCGGGCCGGCGGCGCCACCGCCCCGGTGGCGCGGAGGTAGGCGCCGGTGGCCGCAGCGGCCGCGCCGGTCGCCGGGTCCTCGGTGATGGTCCCCACCGGGAACACATTGCGCGCCTCCCACTCGCCGTCGCCGAGCTCGTGCAGCACGATGATCGTCGCCGGCCAGGCCGCGGCATCCATCAGCGCCCTCGCGCGGAGCGGATCGAAAGCGAAGCCGTCGAACACCGTCTGCTCGGCGATCACCAGAAGCGGATGCGGGTTGCCCGCGAACGCGAGGCGGGGAGGATGCCCGGGGTCCAGGTCATCGCGGGCGAGTCCGAGCAGGTCGAGCACGGCGTCGAGATCGGTCTGCGGGAGCTCGGCCACCCAGGGCTCGACGCTCGTGAACGACGCGCGCCGCCCGCCGCCCGTCCCCGTCGCGATCTCGACCCGGCCGACGGGGGTCGCGAAGACGAACAGGCCGTCCCCGAGGTGTTCAGCCAGAGCCACGCCGGAGGCGACGGTCGCATGTCCGCAGAACGGCACTTCGGCGACGGGGGAGAAGAAGCGGATGCCGCGCTCCCGCCCGTCCCCGAAGACGAAGGCCGTCTCGGCATAGCCGACATCGGCGGCGATCGCCTGCATCTCGGCGTCGGAGAGGTCGTCGGCGGCCAGCACGACGCCGGCGGGATTGCCGCCGTCCGGGTCGTCCGAGAAGGCAGCCCAGCGCTGGATCGCCGGTGTGGTCATCGGGCGATGCTATCGCCCTCCGGCGGGTCCGGCCGGGCTGACGGTAGATCCTGTCATGGAGGGAAGCAACCCCCTCATCGACGCGTTGGTGCTCAGTAGGATGAACCCGTCACCCTCGCTGCGCCGGGGATCGGCGCGCGCCGACAGGAAGAAGAGAACATGGCGAAGTACACACTGCCCGACCTCCCTTACGACTACGCCGCCCTCGAGCCGCACATCAGCGGCAAGATCATGGAGCTGCACCACGGCAAGCACCACCAGGCGTACGTCACCGGAGCCAACACCGCCCTCGAGCAGCTCGCCGAGGCCCGCGAGAGCGGCAACCTCGCCAACGTGAACAAGCTCGAGAAGGACCTCGCGTTCAACCTCGGCGGACACGTCAACCACTCGATCTTCTGGACCAACCTGTCGCCCAACGGCGGCGGCGAGCCCGAGGGCGAGCTGCGCGCCGCCATCGACGAGTTCTTCGGCGGCTTCGACAAGTTCCAGGCGCACTTCACCGCCGCCGCGACGGGCATCCAGGGCTCGGGCTGGGCCGTGCTCAGCTGGGACCCGATCGGGGAGCAGCTCATCATCCAGCAGCTGTTCGATCAGCAGAGCAACACCGCGCAGGGGACCGTGCCGGTCTTCCAGCTGGACATGTGGGAGCACGCCTTCTACCTGGACTACCTCAACGTCAAGGCCGACTACGTCAAGGCCGCGTGGAACATCGCCAACTGGGAGAACGTCGCCCAGCGCCTCGACGCCGCCCGTCAGAAGACGTCGGGCCTGCTGGTACTGTCATAGCAGGCGCGGCGTCCCGGCGGGACAGCCCGCCGGGACGCCGTTGTCCACTGTCTGAATCGCACCAACCGCGCACTCGCGCACGACACATCTCAGGAGAAACTCCGTGGCTGTCAAGATCGGCATCAACGGCTTCGGCCGCATCGGACGCAACTACCTTCGCGCAGCTCTCGCGCAGGGTGCGGACCTCGAAATCGTCGCGGTGAACGACCTCACCGACAACAAGACGCTGGCCCACCTGCTGAAGTACGACTCCGTGGGCGGCGTGCTCGCAGAGGACGTCTCGTACACCGCGGACTCGATCACGGTCGGCGACAAGACCATCAAGGTCTTCGAGGAGCGCGACCCCGCCAACCTCCCGTGGGGCGAGCTGGGCGTCGACATCGTCATCGAGTCGACGGGCCGCTTCACCAAGGCAGAGGACGCCAAGAAGCACATCGCCGGCGGCGCGAAGAAGGTCCTGATCTCCGCACCGGCCACCGGTGACGACGTCACCGTCGTGATGGGCGTGAACGAGGGCGACTACGACCCCGCGAACCACGTCATCATCTCGAACGCCTCGTGCACCACGAACTGCCTCGCGCCCCTGGCCAAGGTCTTCAACGACGCCTTCGGCATCGAGCGCGGCTTCATGATGACGGCTCACGCCTACACGGCCGACCAGAACCTGCAGGACGGCCCGCACAGCGATCTGCGCCGCGCGCGCGGTGCCGCCATCAACATCGTCCCCGCCTCGACCGGAGCCGCCAAGGCGATCGGCCACGTCCTGCCCGAGCTCAACGGCAAGCTGAGCGGCTCGTCGTACCGCGTGCCCGTCCCCACCGGCTCGATCGTCGACCTCACCATCGTGACGCCCACCGAGGGCCTCACCGTCGAGCAGGTCAACGCGGCCTACCAGGCCGCCGCCGCCGACGGCCGCCTGGCGGGCTACCTCCAGTACACCGAGGACCCGATCGTCTCGAGCGACATCCAGGGCAACCCGCACTCGTCGATCTTCGACGCGGAGCTCACCAACGTCAGCGGCAACCTCGTGAAGGTCTCGGCCTGGTACGACAACGAGTGGGGCTACTCGAACCGCCTCGTCGACCTCACCGAGTACGTCGCCGAGAGCCTGTAAACCACACCATGGCTCTGCGCACCCTCGAGTCGCTGGGTTCGCTGGCCGGCAAGCGCGTCATCGTCCGTGCTGATCTCAATGTTCCTCTCAAGGACGGGATCATCACGGACGATGGCCGTGTGCGGGCCACGCTCCCCACGCTGAACCGCCTCATCAACGACGGCGCCCGCGTCGTCGTCTGCTCCCACCTGGGCCGCCCCGAGGGCGCACCCGATCCGAAGTACAGCCTCGAGCCCGTGGCGCAGCGGCTCTCCGAGCTGCTCGGCAAGCCCGTCGCGTTCGCCCGTGACACGGTCGGAGAGTCCGCCCACGAGGCGGTCGCCGCCCTCGAGGACGGCGACGTCGCGATCATCGAGAATCTCCGCTTCAACGTGGGCGAGACGGCCAAGGACGATGCACAGCGCCACGCGTTCGCGCAGGAGCTGGCCGCCCTCGGCGACGTGCTCGTGTCGGACGGCTTCGGCGTCGTGCACCGCAAGCAGGCCTCCGTCTTCGATCTCGCCCAGATCCTGCCCTCCGCGGCGGGCACCCTGATCGAGAAGGAGCTCGACGTCCTCGACCGCCTGACCGAGAACCCCGAGCGGCCCTACACGGTCGTGCTCGGCGGCTCGAAGGTCAGCGACAAGCTCGGCGTCATCGACCACCTCCTGCCGCGCGTGGACCGGCTGCTGATCGGCGGTGGGATGCTGTTCACCTTCCTCGCGGCACAGGGGCACGCGGTGGGCTCGAGCCTGCTCGAGTCCGACCAGCTCGACACGGTGCGCGACTACATGCGCCGTGCCGAGGAGTCCGGCGTCGAGCTCGTCCTGCCCACCGATGTCGTCGTGGCGTCGACCTTCGGTGCCGATGCCGAGCATCAGGTCACGCGAGCCGACGCCATCGAGGAGACCCCCTTCGGAGCATCGGGGCTCGGACTCGACATCGGACCCGAGACCGCCGCGGCCTTCGCTGCGCACGTGCGCGGCTCGAAGACCGTGTTCTGGAACGGCCCGATGGGCGTGTTCGAGCTGGCTCCCTTCGCAGCCGGCACGAAGGCCGTCGCCCAGGCGCTCACCGAAGTCGACGGCCTCTCGGTGGTCGGCGGCGGCGATTCGGCCGCGGCGGTGCGTCAGCTCGGCTTCGCCGACGACCGATTCGGCCACATCTCGACGGGCGGAGGCGCGAGCCTCGAGTTCCTCGAAGGCAAGAAGCTCCCCGGACTGGAGGTCCTCGGATGGCAGGCATGACCCGCACCCCGCTCATCGCGGGCAACTGGAAGATGAATCTCGACCACCTGCAGGCGGTCGCGTTCGTCCAGAAGCTGCACTGGACGCTCAAGGACGCCAAGCACGAGGACGGCTCCGTCGAGGTCGCGGTGTTCCCGCCGTTCACCGACCTGCGCACGGTGCAGACGCTGCTCGACGCCGACAAGATCCCCTTCGCGCTCGGTGCGCAGGACATCTCCTCGCACGACTCCGGCGCGTACACCGGCGAGGTGTCGGGCGCGTTCCTTGCCAAGCTCGACAACCGCTACGTGATCATCGGCCACTCCGAGCGCCGTCAGTACCATGCGGAGACCGACGAGGTCGTCGCCGCGAAGGTCCCGGCGGCACTGCGTCACGGACTTGTGCCGGTCATCTGCGTCGGCGAGACGCTGGAGCAGCGCGAGGAGACCGGACCCACCGCCGTCTCCGTGGCGCAGCTGGAGACGGCGCTGGAGCGCGTTCCCTCCGACGCCGACATCGTCGTGGCATACGAGCCCGTGTGGGCGATCGGCACCGGTCAGGTGGCGTCACCCGAGCAGGCGCAGGAAGTGTGCGCGGCGCTCCGCGCCGTGATCGCCGAGAAGCTCGGCGACGATGCGGCGGCCCGCACGCGCGTCCTCTACGGCGGATCGGTCAAGGCGGCGAACATCGCCAGCTTCATGCGGGAGCCCGACGTGGACGGCGCGCTCGTCGGCGGGGCGAGCCTCGTCGTCGACGAGTTCGCGGCGATCATCCGGTACCAGAAGCACGTCGGCGTCTGACCGGTATACTCGACCCTTGTGCGATCGGCGAAATGATCGCGGCGAAAGGCTTCAACGACTGTGCAGATCCTCGAGTTCGTCCTGCAGGTGCTCCTCGGAATCACGAGCCTCCTGCTGACCCTCCTCATCCTGCTCCACAAGGGGCGCGGCGGCGGCCTGTCCGACATGTTCGGCGGCGGCATGACGTCGGCGCTCGGCTCGTCGGGTCTCGCTGAGCGCAACCTCAACCGGTTCACGGTGATCCTCGCCTTGGCGTGGTTCGTCGCCATCGTGGCTCTCGGCCTCATCACGAAGTTCCAGAGCATCTGATGGCCACCGGAGGAAACGCCATCCGCGGCACGCGTGTCGGCGCGGGGCCGATGGGCGAGCAGGACCACGGATTCCACGCGGACCGCATCGCGATCTCGTACTGGGACGCGCTCGGCAACGAGACGGTGCGCTACTTCGCCGCCGGCATCCCCGAAGAGGAGATCCCCGAGACGATCGACTCGCCGCACTCCGGCCTCCCCGCCGGTCGCGACAAGGAGAACCCGCCGGCGGTCGCCAAGACCGAGCCCTACAAGACGCACCTCGCCTACGTGAAGGAGCGCCGCACCGAGGAAGAGGCCGATGCCCTCCTCGACGACGCGCTCAAGCAGCTGCGCGAGCGCCGCGGACAGGGCTGAGCGACCCCTCGGCCACAGACGAAGAAGAGCGGATGCCTCGGCATCCGCTCTTCTGTCTCATCCGGCCCGGTCTCGTCAGTATTCGCGGTCGATGAGCTCCGGCGGCACGTTCGCCGCCGCGGCCTCGTCGACGAAGAACACCGTGCGCTTGCGCCCCTTGGCGCCGGCGGCGGGGACGCTGGCGTAGCTCGCGCCGGCGAGGGCCAGGCCGAGGGCCGAGGCCTTGTCGGCACCGGAGAGCACCATCCAGACCCGCTTGGAGCTGTTGATCACCGGACGCGTCATCGAGACGCGCTCCGGGGGAGGCTTGGGGGAGTCGCGCACCGCGACGACCGCCGGATCGGTGAGCAGGATCTCCGGCCGATCAGGGAAGAGCGAGGCGATGTGGGCGTCGGGTCCGACGCCCAGGAAGCACACGTCGAAGGACGGCCACGGGTCCTCGGCTCCGCCGAACGCGGCGAGCTCCGCGGCGTAGGCCGCCGCGGCGGCATCCAGGTCCAGGCCCTCGTCACTCGCCGCCGCCGCGTGGATGTTCTCGGCGGGGATGACCAGCGCGTCCAGGAGGGCGGCACGAGCCTGCTTCTCATTGCGGTCGTCGTGGGCCCGCGGCACGAAGCGCTCGTCGCTCCACCAGAAGTGGACGCGCGACCAGTCGATGGTCTGCAGACGGCTGCTGCGCGCGGCGGCGGCCAGCACCGCCGAGCCCATCGAGCCCCCGGTGAGGGAGATGTGCGCGAGCTTGCCCTCCTCGACCCGCTTGGAGACGCGGCTGAGGAATCGCGCCGCCACCGCCTCAGCCAGCGTCGGGCCGTCGGCGGCGATGACCACCCGCTTCTCGGCCCAGGCCTCAACCATGCGGGTCACTCACCGCGGATTCGCTCATGCGCCCTGCGTCTCCTTCGTCGCCGGAGGGCCCAGCAGCTGCCATCCCTCGGTGATGACTCGACCATACAGGACGTCCGGGTCGAGCCTGCGGAGCTCCTCCGCGAGGCACTCGCGGAGCGTGCGGCGGGGGAAGGCGAGCTCATGGCTGGGCTGGCCCGGCTGGGTGAGGATCGCCGATCCGGACGTCGGACGCTCGAGCAGCACCTCGCCGCTCTCCCGAACGAGGCTGACCGATTTGATGCCGTGCGGCCACTCCTCGGGGTCGAGGTAGGCCCAGTCCACGGGCACATCGAGTGCCAGGCGCAGCCACGCCGCCAGCAGGGCGGTCGAGGGGGAGTCGGAGGCACCGCGCACGCGTACGGCCGTCACGGGCTCGTACGGCGGCTGGTCGAGGATCGCGGCGAGCTGCTCGCGCCACCGCGTGAGGCGCGTCCAGGCGAGATCGGTGTCGCCGGGGGCGTACTGATCGCCGAGGCCGGCGACCCATGCCGACGGATCGGACTTGGTGGCGGCATCCGTGATCCGCCGCTGTGCGATGCGCCCGATCGACGTCTTGGACGTGTTCTCGGGCGTGCGGTTCGGCCACCACACCACCACGGGCGCGTCGGGCAGCAGCAGGCCGGTCACGAGCGACTCGAGGTTGGAGCGGCCCGCCTCGCCCGTGACGCGCAGGGTGACGACCTCGCTCGCGCCGGCGTCGCCGCCCACGCGGATCTGGGCGTCCAGGCACGAGTCCGCCTCGTCGCCGTTGCCGATGAGCAGCACGAGGACGCGCATGGGATGCTCGCGCGACGCGTCGTTGGCGGCCTCGATGACCTCCTCCATGGCGCCCTCGCGCGTGAGGATGATGAGGGTCAGCACGCGGCCGAGTGCGACAGCCCCGCCCTCCTCTCGCACGCTGACCAGAGCGCGGGAGATCTTGCTGACGGTGGTGTCGGGCAGATCGACGATCACGGGCGCCTCCAGGTGCGGCCATCGCGGGCGAGCATCTCGTCCGCGGACGCCGGGCCCCACGACCCGGGCGAATACTGTTCGAGCGGGCCGCCCTGTGCGGTCCAGAATTCCTCGATCGGGTCGAGGATCTTCCAGGAGAGCTCGACCTCCTCGTGGCGCGGGAACAGCGGCGGGTCGCCGAGCAGGACATCGAGGATGAGGCGCTCGTACGCCTCGGGGCTCGCTTCGGTGAAGGCGTGCCCGTAGCCGAAGTCCATGGTCACGTCGCGCACCTGCGCGCCGGCCCCCGGCACCTTCGAGCCGAAGCGGATCGTGACGCCCTCATCGGGCTGCACGCGGATCACGAGGGCGTTCTGCCCCTGCCCGGAGGTCTGACTGCGCGAGAACAGCAGCTCGGGGGCGCGCTTGAACACCACGGCGATCTCGGTGACGCGGCGACCGAGACGCTTGCCGGTGCGCAGGTAGAACGGAACTCCCGCCCAGCGCCGCGTGTTGACCTCGAGCGTGATGGCCGCGTAGGTCTCCGTGGTCGACTGCGGGTTCATGCCCTCTTCCTCGAGGAAGCCGAGCACCTTCTCGCCGCCCTGCCAGCCGCCGGCGTACTGACCGCGCGCGGTCGAGCGCGACAGGTCGTCGGGCAGGGTGACGGCGGCGAGCACCTTCTCCTTCTCGGCGCGCAGGTTCTTCGCGTCGAACGAGATCGGCTCCTCCATCGCGGTGAGCGCCATGAGCTGCAGCAGGTGGTTCTGGATGACGTCGCGCGCCGCTCCGATGCCGTCGTAGTAGCCCGCCCGTCCGCCCACGCCGATGTCCTCGGCCATCGTGATCTGCACGTGGTCGACGTAGTTGCGGTTCCAGATCGGCTCGTACAGCTCGTTGGCGAAGCGCAGCGCCAGGATGTTCTGGACCGTCTCCTTGCCGAGGTAGTGGTCGATGCGGAAGATCGAGTCCGTCGGGAAGGTCGACCGCAGGGCGTCGTTGAGCGCCTGAGCCGACTTCAGGTCGTGCCCGAACGGCTTCTCGATGACCACGCGACGCCAGCGATCCGGCTGGTCGGCGGTGTCGTCGACGAGGCCCGACGCGCGCAGCTGCTCCGCGACGAGGGCGAAGTCCTTCGGCGGAATCGAGAGGTAGTAGGCGTGATTGCCCATCGTGCCGCGATCGACATCGAGCTTCTCGACCGTCTCGCGCAGGCGCCGGAACGCGTCGGGGTCGCCGAACTCGCCCGACACGAACCGGATGCCCTGCAGCAGCTGCTGCCAGGTCTCGTCGCGGAACTCCGTGCGCGCGTGCTGACGCACCGCGTCGTGCACGACCTGCGCGAAGTCCTGGTCCTCCCAGTCACGGCGCGCGAAGCCGACCAGGGCGAACCCCGGGGGCAGCAGACCGCGGTTGGCGAGGTCGTAGACGGCGGGCATGAGCTTCTTGCGGGAGAGGTCTCCCGTCACCCCGAAGATCACCAGCGCGCTCGGACCGGCGATGCGGTTGAGGCGACGGTCTTCGGGGTCGCGCAGCGGGTTGTGCCCGCGCGAGATCTCGACAGTCATCGAAGAGAGGGTCTCCTACTGGGCGGCCTCGAAGAGCGAGAGCACTTCGATGCGCGGGTCGGTGAGGGTGAGCGTGACGACCGGCCGGCCGTGTCCGTCGGCCAGGACGCTGGCGTCGCCGGCTGCCTGGGCCTGGATGAGCTGGCCGAACGTGAACGGACGCCCCGGGATCTCGAGATCGACGTCGGTCTGCTCGAGGATCTGCAGGAAGACGCCGTTGGCGGGCCCGCCCTTGTGGAACTGCCCGGTCGAGTGCAGGAACCGCGGACCCCAGCCGAAGGTCGTCGGCCGGCCCGAATCCGCCGCGACGAGCTCGCGAAGGCCCTGGAGCTGGTCCAGCTCGAGGCGGTTGACGTAGGCCTGGATCGACACGTACCCGTCCTCGGGCAGGCGCGCCCACAGCGCGTCCAGCACGCCGGCGACGGTGCCCGAGGCGGCGAGCTCCGGGTCGGAGACGCGCACCTCGACGCCGTCCACCGCGAAGGCCGGCTGCGTCGGCTCGGGGCGGGCATCCAGCAGGCCGCGCGCCGCGATCTTCGCGGATTCGACGTCGGGCTGGTCGAACGGGTTGATGCCGAGCATCCGTCCCGCGATCACCGTGGCGTACTCCCACACGACGAACTGCGCCCCGAGCGAGCCGCTGATGAGCACCTCGTCCTGGTGGTGCTCGAACAGGTGGAATTTCTTCGCCTCGTCGACCAGGCGCACGATCTGCAGGTCGGCGGGCTTGCTCTCGACCTCGGGCGACACCGGCAGCAGGACGACGGGCAGGATGCCGGTGCCTTCCTTGCCCGTGGACTCGGCCACGAGCTGCTCGATCCAGTCCGGGAGCCCCACGATGTGGGTGCCGTCGGTGATGAGGCCGAGCTTGTCGCGGCGGGGCTCGCCGCCGGCGATCGCGGCGGCGAGGACCAGCGCGGGGTTGTCGGGGCTGTCGATCGCGACCTCGAGGAGCGTCGCCTCCGCCTCGTCGAGCAGCTCGGCGATGTCGACCCCTGCGAGACCGCTCGGCACGAGGCCGAAGGCCGTGAGCGCCGAGTAGCGGCCGCCGACGGTGGGATCGGCGTTGAAGACCGTGTAGCCGTCCGCGCGAGCCGCCTGGTCGAGCGGCGAGCCGGGGTCGGTGACCACGACGATCCGCTCGACGGGGTCGATTCCGAGGTCGCGGAAAGCGGCCTCGAAGGCGCGCTTGGCGGAGTCGGTCTCGACGGTGGAGCCGGACTTCGACGACACCACAAGGACGGTCTGGGACAGGTCGCCCTGCTGGGCGTCGCCGTCGAGAGCAGCGAGCACCTGGCCCGGGGCGGTCGAGTCCAGGATGACAAGCGGAACGCCCGCGGTCTGCGCGATGACCTCGGGAGCCAGCGACGAGCCGCCCATGCCGGCGAGCACGACGCGCGTCACGCCCTTGGCGGCGAGCTGCTGGCGGAGGGCCTCGATCTGCGGGACGAGCGGGCGCGAGACGCTGACGGCCTCGACCCATCCGAGTCGCTTGGATGCCTCCTCTTCGGCCGCCGGTCCCCACAGCGTTCCGTCGCCCGCCGTGATGCCCGACGCCACAAGGCTCGACACCAGGGCCGGCAGCGTCTCTTCGACGACCGACTTGACGTGTCCGCTCAGGTGGATGTCGAAGCTCATCGTGCGACCTCGGGGGCGCCCTCGAGGGCCGCCTTGACGGTGGCCTGCAGGTCGTGCCACGAAGCGATGAACTTGTCGACCCCCTCGTCCTCGAGCACCTGGGTGACATCGGCGAAGTCGACTCCGACGGCGCCGAGGTCAGCGAAGACCTGGTGCGCGGCGTCGTACGTGCCGGTGACGGTGTCGCCGGCGATCTGGCCGTGATCGAAGGTCGCCTCGAGGGTCTTCTCGGGCATCGTGTTGACGGTGCCGGGAGCGACGAGCTCGGTCACGTAGAGGGTGTCGGGGAGAGCGGGGTCCTTGACGCCGGTCGACGCCCACAGCGGGCGCTGCGGGTGGGCTCCGGCATCCGTCAGCGCCTTCGCGCGGTCCGTGGCGAACTCCTTCTCGTACAGCTCGTAGGCCAGGCGCGCGTTCGCGACGCCCGCCAGCGACTTCAGGCCCTCGGCCCGGTCGCCGCCGATCGCGACGAGGCGCTTGTCGACCTCGGTGTCCACGCGCGACACGAAGAACGACGCCACCGAGTGGATCTGCGAGATGTCGTGGCCGTTCGCCCGGGCCTGCTCGATGCCCGACAGGTAGGCGTCGATGACCTCGGCGTAGCGCTCGAGGCTGAAGATCAGCGTCACGTTGACGGAGATGCCCTCGGCGAGCACGGCTGTGATCGCCGGAAGACCCGCCTTGGTCGCCGGGATCTTGATGTGCACGTTCGGGCGGCCGACGCTGGCCCACAGCTCCTTGGCCTGCGCGATGGTCGCGTCGGTGTCGTGCGCGAGGTCGGGGGAGACCTCGATGGACACGCGCCCGTCGACGCCGTTCGTGGCGTCGTAGACGGGTCGGAAGATGTCGGCCGCATCGCGGACGTCGTCGGTGGTGGCGGCGAAGATCGCCTCGTCGACGGACGCGCCCTTGGCCGCCAGCTGCGCGATCTGCTCGGCGTAGGCGTGTCCGCCACCGCCGATGGCGCCCTGGAAGATCGTGGGGTTGGTCGTCACGCCGCTCACGTTGCGGGTGCTGATCAGCTCGGTCAGATTGCCCGACGTGATGCGATCGCGCGACAGGTCGTCCAGCCAGATGCTCACGCCGGCGGCGGAGAGCTTTTCAGTGGGAGTGCTCATGCGTGTTGCTCCTTAGTTCCCCGCCGTCGCGGCGGCGAGAGTCTCACGTGCCGCCTGGACGACGGCGTCGGCGGTGATGCCGAACTTCTCGAAGAGGGTCTTGTAGTCGGCGGAGGCGCCGAAGTGGTCGATGGCGACGGAGCGGCCCTTGTCGCCGACGATGCCGCGCCAGGTGAGCGCGGAGCCCGCCTCGACCGAGACGCGCGCGGTGACGGCGGCGGGGAGGACGGACTCGCGGTACGCCTCGTCCTGCTCGGCGAACCACTCCAGCGACGGCGCCGAGACGACGCGGACGTTCACTCCTTCGGCGGCGAGGGTCTCGCGGGCCTGAACGGCCAGCTGCACCTCGGAGCCGGTGGCGATCACGATCACGTCGGGCGTGCCGTTCGGGGCCTCCGCGAGCACGTACGCGCCCTTGGCGACGTGGTCCGCCGAAGCGAAGGTCTCGCCGGATGCCTCGCCCTCGCCGCGCGGGAACACCGGGATGTTCTGGCGGGTGAGCGCGATGCCGGCGGGGCCGGCGCTGCGGCGCAGCAGCTCGAGCCACGCGGCCGAGGTCTCGTTGGCGTCGGCCGGACGCACGACGGCGAAGTTCGGGATGGCGCGCAGTGTCGCGAGCTGCTCGACGGGCTGGTGCGTGGGGCCGTCCTCTCCGAGGGCGACGGAGTCGTGGGTCCACACGAAGATCGACGGGATGTCCATCAGCGCGGCCAGGCGCACCGAGGGACGCATGTAGTCGCTGAAGATGAGGAACGTGCCGCCGAACGGACGGGTCGGGCCGTGCAGCTTGATGCCGTTGACGATCGCGCCCATGGCGTGCTCGCGGATGCCGAAGTGCAGCACGCGGCCGTAGGCGTCGCCCGACCACTCGTGCGTGGACCACTCCGACGGGATGAACGACTTCGCATCCTTGATGGTGGTGAGGTTCGACTCGGCGAGGTCGGCCGATCCGCCCCACAGCTCGGGGAGCTCGGCGGCCAGCGCATTGATGACGACGCCGGACGCCGCGCGGGTGGAGACGTCCTTGCCGGCCTCGAACGAGGGGAGGGCGCCCTGGATGCCGTCGGGCAGCTCACCCGACAGGAGACGGTCCAGCAGCGCCTTGCGCTCCGGGTTGGCCGCCGCCCAGGCGTCGAACGACTCCTGCCATGCGGCGCGGTCCGCGGCGGCGCGCTCGGCGAGCGAGCGGGTGTGCGCGATGACGTCGTCCGCGACGGCGAACGACTGCTCGGGGTCGAAGCCGAGCACCTTCTTGGTCGCGGCGAGCTCGTCCGCGCCCAGGGCTGAGCCGTGGATCTTGCCGGTGTTCTGCTTGCCCGGCGAGGGCCAGCCGATGATCGTGCGCAGGATGATGAGCGACGGCTTGCCGGTCTCGCCCTTGGCCGCTTCCAGCGCGGCGTGCAGTTCTGCGACATCCTCGACGTACTCGCCGGTCTTCTTCCAGTCCACCGTCTGCACGTGCCAGCCGTAGGACTCGTAGCGCTTCGCGACGTCCTCGGTGAAGGCGACGTTCGTGTCGTCCTCGATCGAGATCTGGTTCGAGTCGTAGATGGCGATGAGGTTGCCGAGCTGCTGGTGGCCAGCGAGCGAGGATGCCTCGCTGGTCACGCCCTCCTGCAGGTCGCCGTCGCCGGCGATGACGTACACGAAGTGGTCGAAGGGCGACGTGCCCGCGGGCGCCTCGGGGTCGAACAGGCCGCGCTCGTAGCGGGCGGCGTACGCGAAGCCGACCGAGGAGGCGAGGCCCTGGCCGAGCGGGCCGGTCGTGATCTCGACACCGGCGGTGTGACCGTACTCGGGGTGGCCGGGGGTCTTCGAGCCCCACGTGCGCAGCGACTTCAGATCATCGAGCTCGAGGCCGAAGCCGCCCAGGTAGAGCTGCACGTACTGCGTCAGCGAGGAGTGACCGGCCGACAGGATGAACCGGTCGCGGCCAAGCCAGTGCGTGTCGGCGGGGTCGTGGCGCAGTACGCGCTGGTAGAGGAGGTACGCCGCCGGCGCCAGGCTCATCGCCGTGCCCGGGTGGCCGTTGCCCACCTTCTCCACGGCGTCCGCCGCAAGAACACGAGCGGTGTCCACCGCGCGCCGATCGATTTCATCCCAACGCAGTTCCGACACGGGACCGCCTCTCTCATGAAGATGCGCCCGACGAGGGCCGTGCCGCAGCCTTGTCCGGACTGGAGAAGGGGGATCGGCGCGGGGCGCGCGTGTGGTTTCAGCATAGCGAAGGGGCATGCCGCCCCGGCCATGTGAGCCGCTCTGTGACAGAGTCTTGCGAACGCTCCGGCGCCGTGCATGTCGCGGCCGTGTCCTGGCGGTGACGATTCGCTCACGCGCGTCGGAACGCGGTTGTGAGCCCTCACGCGCCCGGGCGCGCCGGGCCGATGCCATAGACTCGATGCAGTTCTGCAGACGGCGATTGCGGGGGCGATGGACACCACGACGACGGCGCGCTCCCAGGGGACCCCCGGGGCACCGCGCAGGACGCGTCAGCCCTTCGGCCGGACCGTCCGCGCGTACGTCGCCCTCATGAAGCCGCGCGTGCTCGAGCTCCTGCTCGTCACCACGGTCCCCGTCATGATCCTGGCGCAGGGCGGGTTCCCCAGCCTGTGGCTCGTGCTCGCCACCGTCATCGGAGGCACCGCGAGCGCCGGTTCCGCGGCGGCGTTCAACATGTACCTCGACCGCGACATCGACGCGCACATGCAGCGCACGGTGAACCGTCCGCTCGTGACCGGCGAGGTGTCGCCGCGCGGCGCGCTCGTGTTCGCGTGGACGCTCGCGGTCTTCTCGACCGTCTGGCTGTGGCTGACCACGAACTGGCTGGCGGCCGTGCTCTCGGCGGGAGCGATCTTCTTCTACGTCGTCATCTACACGATGATCCTCAAGCGCCGCACCGAGCAGAACATCGTGTGGGGCGGCATCGCCGGCTGCTTCCCGGTGCTCATCGGGTGGACCGCCGTCACAGGCTCCCTCGCCTGGCCGCCGGTGATCCTGTTCGCGCTGGTGTTCCTGTGGACCCCGCCGCACTACTGGCCGCTGTCGATGAAGTACAAGGAGCAGTACGAAGAGGTGAACGTGCCGATGCTCGGCGCGACCCGCAACGGCTCACAGGTCGGGTTGCAGGTCATCCTCTACGCGTGGGCCACCGTCGCCTGCTCGCTGCTGCTCATCCCGGTCGCCGGCATGGGGCTGGTCTACACGGTCTCGGCGCTCGTCTTCGGCGGCTGGTTCATCTACGAGTCGCACCGCCTCTACAACCGCGCCGTCCGGGGCACCGAGCCGCGGCCGATGCGCGTGTTCCACGCGTCGATCACCTACCTCACGCTCCTCTTCGTCGCGATCGCCGTCGACCCGCTGCTGCCCTTCTGACGCGGGTTCGCCGTGGCGCGGCATCCGCTCATCCTCGAGACACGGGATCCGTGCCGACACCGGTGACGTCGGCCGGGGTATCGGCGGAGATCCCGGGTCTCGACGCGTGACCTCGAGCGCCCGGAACGGCGACGGGGCGCGTCCGCCGGAGATCCGGTCGGACGCGCCCCGTCGGAGGGCTGCGTGTCAGCGGGTCGTGCTGAGATCCGCCGCATCGGCGTCGGCGGCCTCGTCGGCCGGGGCGGCCTCGTCATCGGCGTCGGCGGACCAGTCGAGGGGCTCCACGATCTCGACCGGCGCGTGCGGACGGAGCGTCGAGGCGGCGGCGACCGCGAGGGCGATCAGGATGCCGATGATGCCGGCACCGAGCAGGATCGCCCCGAGGACGGCGACCGACTGGCCGACGTACACCTCGACACCGGTGGCGGTGCCGTCGGTGAGGGTCGTGGTCATGACTCCGAGCTTGTCGACCAGGAGGGCTGCGCCGCTGAGCGCGGTGGCCAGCGAGGCGGCCACGAGTGCCCAGAACGGGATGCTGCGGACCAGGCGGGGACGGGTAGGCATTCTTCACTCCTCATGCGCGACACCGGTGGCCGCGACATCCACCAGCCTTCCGTGCCCTCCCGGACAGGTCCTCGGTAGAACCGATGAAACGGCTATGAATCGCCGGCGGGCTTCCTGAGATGCAGCACGACGACCGTCATGGTCGCGGCGGCGAGGGCGGCGAGCACCATGTGCGCGCCGACGGCGAGTTCGGGGAGTCCGTTGCGGGCCTGGTAGAGCCCGACGGCGATCTGGACGAGCTCGACCCCCAGGAGCACGACCGTCCAGCGCAGCAGCAGCGGAGCGGCGGTGCGCGACCGCCACGCGGCGATCACGAGCGCGATCGTGAGACCCAGCAGCGCGTAGCCGGGCCAAGCGTGCACGTGCTCGAGGATCTCGGCGTTGAAGCCGTTGCGGGCGACGGCGGCATCGCCGGAGTGGGGACCGGCACCGGTCGTGAGCACGCCGAACGCGATGGTGAGCGCCAGCGCGAGCGAGGTGACATGGGTGAGCACGGCCTGCCAGCGCGGCACGGCGAGCTTCCGGGGGCCGCCGGGCTGCGACATCCGCACCAGGAACGCCGCCGTGACGCAGACGAGCGCCAGCGAGGCGACGTAGTGGAAGCCGACGATGAACGGGTTGAGCCCGGTGAGCACGGTGATGCCGCCGACGATCGCCTGCGCGGCCACACCGCCGAGCACGACCACGGCGAGGATGTAGAGGTCGCGGCGCTCGTGACGGAGCTTCAGGACCAGGACCACGACGATCGCGGCGATGATCCCCACGAGGCCGGTCATGGTGCGGTTGCCGAACTCGATGAGACCGTGGATGCCCATCTCGGGCGTCGGGACCAGGGATTCGGCGGTGCACGTCGGCCACGTCGGGCAGCCGAGGCCGGAGCCTGTCAGGCGCACGGCCCCGCCGGTGCCGATGATCGTCACCTCGGCGAGGAACGACAGCCAGGCGAAGACGCGGATGCGACCGTCGACCCGGTCGGGCAGCCAGTTCCACAATCGCCGCCACACGCCCGGACGGGCGATCGTCGTCTGCTCGGCGGACATGCTGCTCTGGCCTCCTGGGAACGGTCCGGGCGCGGTGGGGGCAGGACACGGAGCGTCCGGAGCCGGGCCGGTACCTGTAGAATCGAGGGGTCGGTCGCGCGCACACAACCGTGAGGTTCGGGCGCAGCGACTACTGACAGTCTAGGCGCGATGGTCAGCGCCGAATGAGAGGGCCCACGAGCGGCATCCCCCCTCCGGTAACTCCACCGGAGGAGCCGGAATGCCGGGGCGGATGAACCGCCAGAGCCCGGAGGAGAACGTGACGATGTCTGATGTGCTGATCGACCGCCCTGAGCTGGATGGCCTGGGTGTCTACGAGTTCGGGTGGCACGACACCGACGCCGCCGGCGCTGTGGCGCAGCGTGGCATCAACGAGAGCGTCGTGCGCGGCATCTCGGCCCTCAAGAGCGAGCCGGAATGGATGCTCAAGACCCGGCTGAAGGGCTACCAGCTCTTCGGGCGCAAGCCCATGCCGACCTGGGGCGCGGACCTCAGCGAGATCGACTTCGACAACATCAAGTACTTCGTGCGCTCGACCGAGAAGCAGGCCGGCTCGTGGGAGGAGCTCCCCGAGGAGATCCGCAACACGTACGAGCGCCTCGGCATCCCCGAGGCCGAGCGCCAGCGCCTCGTCGCGGGCGTCGCTGCGCAGTACGAGTCCGAGGTCGTCTACCACCAGATCAACGAGCAGCTCGAGGCTCAGGGTGTCATCTTCATGGACACCGACACCGCGCTGCGCGAGCACCCCGAGTTCTTCGAGGAGTACTTCGGCACCGTGATCCCCGCCGGCGACAACAAGTTCGCCGCGCTCAACACCGCGGTGTGGTCGGGCGGATCGTTCGTCTACGTGCCCCCGGGCGTTCACGTCGAGATCCCGCTGCAGGCCTACTTCCGCATCAACACCGAGAACATGGGCCAGTTCGAGCGGACGCTCATCATCGCCGACGAGGGCTCGTACGTGCACTACATCGAGGGCTGCACCGCTCCGATCTACAAGAGCGACTCGCTGCACTCGGCGGTCGTCGAGATCATCGTCAAGAAGAACGCCCGCGTGCGCTACACGACGATCCAGAACTGGTCGAACAACGTCTACAACCTGGTGACCAAGCGCGCCGTGGCCCACGAGGGCGCCACCATGGAGTGGATCGACGGCAACATCGGCTCCAAGGTCACGATGAAGTATCCGTCGATCTTCCTCATGGGCGAGCACGCCAAGGGCGAGACCCTGTCGGTCGCGTTCGCCGGTCCCGGACAGCACCAGGACGCCGGCGCGAAGATGATCCACATGGCCCCCTACACGCAGTCCTCGATCGTCTCGAAGTCGATCGCCCGCGGGGGAGGCCGCGCGGGCTACCGCGGTGAGGTCCGCGTCGACGCGAACGCGCACCACTCCGCGAACACGGTCCGCTGCGACGCGCTGCTGATCGACACGATCTCGCGCTCCGACACCTATCCCGCGATCGACATCCGCGTGGACGACGTGCAGCTGGGCCACGAGGCGACCGTCTCGAAGGTCAGCGAGGAGCAGCTCTTCTACCTGCAGTCGCGTGGCATGCCCGAGGACGAGGCCATGGCCATGATCGTGCGCGGCTTCATCGAGCCGATCGCCCGCGAGCTGCCCATGGAGTATGCACTCGAACTGAACAAGCTCATCGAGATGGGCATGGAAGGATCCGTCGGCTAGTGAGTTCCGTGACCCAGGCCCCTGTCACCGTCCCCGGCGCACAGGGCCACACCGATGGTGCCGGCGCGTTCGTCCCGGTGCAGACGCGCTCCGAGCGATTCCACTCCTTCGACCCGGACGCCTTCGAGGCGCCGACCGGCCGCGAGGTGAACTGGAAGCACACCCCGATCGACCGTCTCCAGCCGCTGTTCGCCGACGAGACTGGACGCCACGGCGTCATCGAGGTCGACATCACCGCACCCGAGAGCCTCGTGCAGGAGCGCCTCGCCCACGATGCCGCGCCGCGCGGCGAGGTCTTCCGACCAGAGGACCTGCCCTCGGCGATCGCATGGAAGCAGGAGACCGAGGCGCCGCTGCTGCGCATCCCGGCCGGCGCCGAGTACTCGGAGCCGATCATGGTGAACCTGCGCGGCACCGGCGGGCTCGCCCACGCGCACGTCGTGATCGAGGCCGAGCCGAACTCGCACGCCACCGTCGTCTTCCGCCACACCGGCTCGGCGCACCACGCGCAGAACCTCGAGATCATCGTCCGCGACGGCGCACACCTCACGGTGGTGTCGGTGCAGGAGTGGGACGACGACGCCGTGCACGCGGCATCCCACCAGGCCCGTGTCGAGCGCGACGCGACCCTGCGTCACATCGTGGTCAGCTTCGGCGGCGGCGTCGTGCGCGTGAACCCGAGCGTCGAGCTCGCCGGCACCGGCTCGCGCGGCGAGCTCTACGGCCTGAGCTACTCCGACGCCGGTCAGCACCTCGAGAGCCAGGTCTACCTGCACCACAAGGGCGCCGAGACCGTCGGCGACGTGCTCTACAAGGGAGCCCTGCAGGGATCCGCCGCCCGCAGCGTGTGGATCGGCGACGTGCTCATCGGGCCTGACGCGGTCGGCACCGACTCGTACGAGGCCAACCGCAACCTGGTGCTCACCGACGGCGCGCGCGCCGAGTCGATCCCGAACCTCGAGATCCAGACCGGCGACATCCGCGGAGCCGGCCACGCGAGCGCGACCGGCCGCTTCGACGACGAGCAGCTCTTCTACCTCCAGGCCCGCGGCATCTCGGAGGACGAGGCCCGCCGCCTCGTGGTGCTCGGCTTCCTCGCCGAGATCATCCAGAAGATCGGCATCGCCGAGATCGAGTCCGAGCTGTACTCGGCCGTCGAGGAGGAGCTCGCACGGGTGGTCGCCCGATGACCGCTCAGCGCGCCTGCGCCCTCAGCGACCTCGTCCAGGACGAGGCCCACCGCGTCGAGCTCGACGGCGTCGCGATCGCCGTGGTGCTCGACTCCAGCGGCGAGGTGCACGCCATCGGCGACACCTGCACCCATGGTGACATCTCGCTCGCCGACGGCTTCGTCGACGGCGACACGCTCGAGTGCTGGGCCCACGGCTCGGCGTTCTCGCTGCGCACCGGCAAGCCACTCAACCTCCCCGCGTACGAGCCGGTCCCGGTCTTCGCGGTCACCATCGACGGCGATGACGTGCTCATCGACCCCGCCGTCAAGCTCGAAGCGAACTGAAGAAGGTACTGAAACGATGTCTGTCCTCGAGATCCGCGACCTGCACGTGACGGTCGAGACGGATGCCGGCACCACGCCGATCCTCAACGGCGTGACGCTGACCATCCGCACCGGCGAGACCCACGCCATCATGGGCCCCAACGGCTCCGGCAAGTCGACGCTGGCCTACACGATCGCCGGTCACCCGAAGTACACCGTCACGAGCGGCTCCATCGCGCTCGACGGCGAAGACGTCCTGGCGATGTCGGTGGACGAGCGTGCGCGCGCCGGCCTGTTCCTCGCGATGCAGTATCCGGTCGAGATCCCCGGCGTGACGGTGACGAACTTCCTCCGCACCGCCAAGACCGCCATCGACGGCGAGGCGCCTTCCATCCGCACGTGGACCAAGGACGTCAAGGCGTCGATGAAGAACCTGCGCATGGACCCGAAGTTCGCGCAGCGCAACGTCAACGAGGGATTCTCGGGCGGCGAGAAGAAGCGCCACGAGATCCTGCAGCTCGAGCTGCTCAAGCCGCAGATCGCCATCCTCGACGAGACCGACTCGGGCCTCGACGTCGACGCGCTCAAGGTCGTGTCGGAGGGCGTGAACCGTGCGAAGGAGCACACCGACCTCGGCGTGCTGCTCATCACGCACTACACGCGCATCCTCCGCTACATCCGTCCCGACTACGTGCACGTGATGGTCGGCGGCCGCATCGCGGAGGAGGGCGGTCCCGAACTGGCCGACCGCCTCGAGGACGAGGGCTACGACCGCTACCTGCCGGCGGGCGAAGAAGAGCCCGCCGAGGCCTCGGTCGCCGGCGAAGCATAGAATCGTTACATGACCGCAACGCTCACACCCGAGAAGTACGACGAGGTCACCGAGGCTCTCAAGGACGTCATGGACCCCGAGCTGGGGATCAACGTCGTCGACCTCGGCCTCATCTACGACCTCGGATGGGATGACGAGAACGACGCGCTGGTCATCCACATGACGCTCACGTCGGCGGGCTGCCCGCTCACCGACGTGCTCGAGGAGCAGACCGCACAGGCGCTGGACGACGTCGTCGACCGGTTCCGCATCAACTGGGTGTGGATGCCGCCGTGGGGTCCGGAGCGGATCACCGACGACGGCCGCGACATGATGCGGGCTCTCGGCTTCGCGATTTGACGCGAGACGGGTCAATGCCGCGCAGCGGCGTTGAGGCGGCTCGGGTCAAGGTTGAGTAGCCGCCGGAGGCGGCGTATCGAAACCCGATGCCCGCGAGACGGGACGCGAGACCTTCGCGGATCCGCTGCAACACAAGGTCACGCCCGGGCGAGGCATCCCTCTCGCTCGTTACTCTCGACGGGTGCGCGTGATCACCCCCCTCGAGGCCCTTCCTCTCGACCTGCTGCGGCAGCGGTCGAGCACGAAGTGGCGCAAGTACGGGGATGACGTGCTGCCGCTGTTCGTCGCCGAGACGGACTACCCGCAGGCGCCGGAGATCCAGGAGGCGCTGACGCGCGCGGTCGCGATCGGCGACACCGGCTACACGCCGCCGGAGCCGGGCGTCGCGCTGGCCTACGCCGGATTCGCCGATCGGCGATTCGCGTGGACCGTCGACCCCGGGCGCATCCGCACGACGTGCGACGTGATGATGGCCGTCGTCGAACTGCTGCGGCGCGTGACCGAGCCCGGAGACCGCGTCGTCGTCACGCCGCCGGTGTATCCGCCGTTCTTCGAGGTGGTGCCCGAGGCGGGTGCCGTCGTCGAGCGCGTCCCGCTCGTCGACACCGGCGCCCGGTGGGAGCTCGACCTGCCCGGCATCGAGGCGGCCCTCGCCGGGGGAGCGCGCGCGGTGCTGCTGTGCAACCCGCACAATCCGACCGGCACCGCCCACACGCGCGAATCGCTCGCTGCTCTCGCCGAGATCGCCGCCCGCCACGGGGCGGCCGTCATCAGCGACGAGATCCACGCACCGCTGATCCATCGAGGCGCCCTGTTCACGCCGTTCCTGGATGCCTCGCCCACGGCCGCCCGCGTGGGCTACGCGGTCGTGAGCGCCAGCAAGGCGTTCAATCTCGCCGGACTCAAGTGCGCGCTGATCGTGACGGCCGACGACGCGCCCACGCGGGTCGTGCGCTCCCTGCCGGACGAGGTCGAGTGGCGCACGGGGCTGTTCGGCGCCATTGCCGCGGTCGCGGCGTTCTCGCCCGACAGCGACGCGTGGCTCGACGCGCAGCTCGCGGCGCTGGATGTGAACCGCGCGCTCCTGGCCGACCTGCTCGCCGAGCACGTCCCCGGAGCGCGCTACCGCATCCCGGATGCGGGCTTCCTCGCGTGGGTGGACCTCTCCGAGCTCGGCTGGGGCGACAATCCCGCCGAGAAGATCCGGCAGGAGGCGAAGGTCGCCTTCCATCTCGGGCCGTACTTCGGCGAAGAGGGCAGCGGCCACGTCCGCATCAACTTCGGGTGCTCGCCCGACGTCCTGACCGAGGCCGTGCGCAGGGTGGGTAGCCTGGTCGGATGAGCTCCGCACCCGTCGATTCCGAGGCGGGTGTGTGGCAGTCGAGATACGTCTGGGTCACCGTCGGCGCGGTCGCGCTGATCTTCCTGGCCGCGATGCAGTCGCTGGCCGTCACCACGGTGATGCCGGTCGTCAGCGCCGACCTCGACGGCGACGCGCTCTTCGCGGTGGCCTTCGCCGGCACGCTGGCCACGAGCGTCATCGGCATGGTCGCCGTGGGTGCGTGGTGCGATCGCGGAGGAGTCCTCGCGCCGCTGACGACCTCGGTCGTGCTCTTCGTCATCGGCCTGGTGGTCGCTGGGCTGGCGCCGAGCATGGAGTGGCTGGTCGTCGGACGCCTCGTGCAGGGCCTCGGCACCGGCGGTCAGACGGTGGCGCTCTACGTCGTCGTGGCGCGGGTCTACCCGCCGCACCTGCACGGACGGGTCTTCGCCGCGTTCTCCGCGGCCTGGGTCGTGCCGTCGCTGATCGGCCCGTTCCTCGCCGGCGCGGTCACGGAGTTCCTGCACTGGCGCTGGGTCTTCCTGGGTGTCGCGGTGCTCACGGTCATCGCGTTCGCCATGGTCGTGCTGCGACTGCACGGCCTGCCGCTCCACACCGACGACCCCGCCACCGGCCGCGTCGCGCCGCGGCTGGCCTGTGCGGTGGCCGTGGCCGTGGGCGCGCTCGCACTGAGCCTGGCGGGAGAGCTCGGTGGCTACGCGTGGGGGGTGGTCGCGGCATCCGTCGTCGTCATCGCCGTGGCGTCCCGACCGCTCCTGCCGCGTGGCACCCTGCGCGCGGCGCGGGGGCTGCCGAGCGTGGTGCTCATGCGGGGCCTCATCGCGGGCGCACTCTTCGGCGCCGAGATCTACGTTCCCTACCTCCTCATCGATCATTACGGGTTCTCGCCGACGTGGGCGGGTCTCGGACTCACCTCCGCCGCGATCGCCTGGGCTGCGGCCGCCGACGTGCAGGGGCGATTCGGCGATCGCATCGGCAACGCGCGCATCACGCTGATCGGGTCCACACTGCTGATCGCCGCGACCGCGGTAGCGGGGCTGACGGCGATGCTCGGACTCCACCCCGTGGTGCTCATCGCGGGCTGGGCGCTGGCGGGAGCCGGCATGGGGCTGATGTACCCGCGCCTCACGGTGCTGACGCTCGCCTACTCCACCCCGCAGAATCAGGGGTTCAACTCGTCGGCTCTGTCGATCTCGGATTCCGTGGGGGCCGCCACCACGATCGCCGCGATGGGGCTGGTCTTCACGGCGCTGACGGGGACGGATGCCGCGTTCCCCGCGGTGTTCGCCATCGCCGCCGGGCTGGCCGCGCTGGCGCTGGTGCCCGGATCGCGACTGGGACACGCGCACGAGACGCCGGAGCGGGCTTGATGACGTCGGGATGACGGATGGATTTGAGCGGTTGGAGAGGTAAGGCTAGCCTTACCGTGTGAGTTCATCGACCGCTGTCGCCACCCGCCCCGCGTATCGGCCGTACGCCGCGACCGTCGCGGGCGTCCGCCGCCTGTCGCCCCACTTCGTGCGGGTGACCTTCACAGGCGAGGACTTCGACGTGTTCGGCACGGCTGGCCTGGACCAGCGGATCAAGCTCATCCTCCCGCTCGCCGACGGAACGCTCAGCGACATCGGCCAGCACGATCCGGCCGTCATCGACGCCGGCGACTGGTACACGATCTGGCGCGACCTCCCCACAGCCACGCGCGGCCCGCTCCGCACCTACACGGTGCGCCGCATCGACCCCGCCGCCCGCCGGCTCGACGTAGACTTCGTGGTCCACCACGACGCGGGGCCCGCCGGCGCCTGGGCCGAGAAGGCCGCAGCCGGCCAGCAGATCGTCATCGTGGGACCGGATCAGCGCAGCGACGGCTACCGCCTCGGACTGGACTGGCACCCCGGCACGGCGCGCCGCGTGCTCCTCGCGGGCGACGAGACCGCAGCACCCGCGATCAGCGCGATCCTCGAGTCGCTCGACGGGACCCACGAGGTCGATGCCTTCATCGAGGTGCCCACCGCCGCCGACCGCCTGACGCTCGACCTCCCCGACAGGTTCCGTGTGACATGGATCGCCCGTGAGACCCGTGAGCACGGCTCTGCGCTCGGTGAGGCCGTGTCCGCCTGGAGTGCCGCATCGGGCGACATCCTGGCCCGCGCGGCCGCGGCGCGCACGCAGGAGCTCGTCGACGTGGACGTCGACGTCGACATGCTGTGGGACAGCCCCGAGGACTCCGACGGCGAGTTCTACGCGTGGATCGCGGGCGAGGCGGCGATGGTGAAGGGTCTGCGCCGTCACCTGGTCCAGGGGCAGGGCGTCGACCGCAAGCGCGTCGCGTTCATGGGCTACTGGCGGCTCGGGCAGTCCGAGCGACAGGAATGACCACCGCTCGCGATCGGCGCGGGCGCCTGCTGCTCCTCCTGGCCGTCGCGCTGCTGGCGGCCGTGGTCGTGATGAGCCTCATGGTCGGTGCGCGCGCCGTCGCGCCGTGGGTGGTCGTCGAAGCGTTCCTGCGTCCTGACCCGGACTCGGCCGACCACGTCGTGATCCTCACGCAGCGTGTGCCGCGCACGGTCATCGGCATCCTCGCCGGTGCCGCTCTCGCCCTGGCGGGAACGCTCATGCAGGGCCTCACGCGCAATCCGCTCGCCGACCCCGGACTGCTCGGCATCAACGCCGGCGCGTCGGTGGCCGTGCTGGGCGCGATCACGATCTGGGGCATCACCGCTCCGTCGGGGTTCGTGTGGTTCGCGTTCGCCGGCGCGGCGATCGCGGCGGTGGTCGTGGCACTGATCGGCACACGCGGCCCGGACGGGTCGAGCCCGGCCAAGCTCGCCCTCACGGGGGCTGCCGTCACGGCCGGGCTCACGGCCGTCACCACGCTGATCCTGACGACCTCGATCACGGCGTTCGACGTGTTCCGGTACTGGCAGGTGGGCGGCCTCACGGTGCGGGGCCTCGACACCGTCGCGGTGGTCGCGATCCCGATCCTGGTCGGCGCCGTCATCGCCTTCACCTCGGCCCGTGGCCTCGACCTGATGGCGCTCGGCGACGACACCGCGACGGGTCTCGGCCACAGCGTGGCGCGCACCCGCACTCTCGGCATCGTGGCCACCGTCCTGCTGTGCGGCGGCGCGACCTCGATCGCGGGCCCGATCGTGTTCGTCGGCCTGCTGGTGCCGCACGCGCTGCGTGCTCTCGTCGGCGGCGACTACCGCTGGCTGCTCGCGATCGGCGCACCCGCCGGGGCGATCGTGCTGGTGACCGCCGACGTCATCGGACGGGTGATCGCCCCTCCGGGGGAGGTGCAGGCGGGACTCGTCGTCGCCTTCGTCGGGGCTCCCGTGCTCATCTCGCTGGTGCTCAGGCCGGGGAGGGTGGCACTGTGACCTCCGCCGTACTCGAGATCCGCACCCGGGTGCGCCGTCGCCGTGCGCTCGTCGTCGGCGGCGTGCTGCTGGCGGTGGTGATCCTGGCCGCCGTGACCCTGTCGGTGGGCGACTACCCCCTCGCCCCCGCCGATGTGTGGCGCACACTTTGGGGAGGCGGCGACCGCGCTCAGTCGTACGTCGTGTTCCAGGTGCGCCTGCCGCGCCTCACGATGGCCCTGATCGTCGGCGCCGCCCTGGGGGCGGCCGGGGCGCTGCTGCAGTCGCTGCTGCGCAACCCGCTCGCCGGCCCCGACCTGCTGGGCATCAGCGGAGGGGCGGGCGCCGCCGCGGTGTTCGCGATGCTGATCCTCGGGCTGGGCGGGCCGCTCCTCGCGGTCGCCGCGTTCGCCGCCGGCATCGTCGTGGCCGCGTTCCTGCTGCTCGCCGGCCGTCACCGGGCCGACGGCGGCTACCGGCTCATCCTCGCCGGCGTCGGCGTCGCGTTCCTGTCGATCGCGATCACCAACTACCTCATGGTCCGCGCGCAGGTCGAGCTCGCCCAGGCGGCGCTCGTGTGGCTCACCGGAAGTCTCGCCTCGACGCCGTGGTGGAACGTCGCGACCGTCGCCGTCGTGGTGCTGCTCGCCGTCCCGGCCGTCGTCGCGTGCGCCCGATGGCTGCCGCTGACCCAGATGGGCGCGCCGACGGCGGCCTCGCTCGGGGTGCGGACCTCGACCGTCCGGCTGGTGACCGTTTTCACGGCCGTGCTCCTGACCTCGGTCACGTGCGCGTTCGTGGGCCCGATCGCCTTCATCGCGCTCTGCGCTCCGGCCATCGCCCGGCCGCTCCTCGGCCACGGTGCGATCGGCGTCGGCACGAGCGCGGCGATCGGCGCCGGGCTGCTGACCGCCGCGGACCTCGTCGCGCAGTTCGCGATCCCCGGCTACGCGATGCCGGTCGGCGTCGTGACCGGCGCGATCGGCGCGGTCTTCCTGCTGTGGCTGCTGGCCACGTCGAAAGGACGGAACCTGTGACTCCCGCATCCGCCCCCCGCCTGAGCACCCGCGGGCTCACCGCCGGCTACCCGGGGCGCACCGTCATCGAAGGACTCGATCTCGAGTTCGCGCCCGGGCGCATGACGATGATCATCGGCGCCAACGCGTGCGGCAAGTCGACGCTGCTGAGCGTGCTCGCGCGCGTCAACGAGCCGCTCGCCGGCACCGTGGAGCTCGACGGAGCCGATGTCTCGGCGATCTCGCGCCGTCGCTTCGCCCAGAGCGTGGGGCTGCTCCCGCAGCATCCGACGGCTCCCGACGGCCTGACCGTCGCCGAACTCGTCTCGCGCGGCCGGCACCCGCATCGCGGCGTCTTCCAGCGGTGGAGTGCCGACGACTCCGCGCGCGTCGACGACGCCATGACCAAGACCGGCGTCTCGGCGCTGGCAGACCGGCCGGTCGGCGACCTGTCCGGCGGGCAGCGCCAGCGCGTGTGGATCGCCATGGCACTCGCGCAGGAGCCCCGCGTTCTGCTGCTCGACGAGCCGACGACGTTCCTCGACCTCAGCCACCAGATCGAGGTCCTCGACCTGCTGCGCACCCTCAACCGCACCGACGGCACGACCATCGTCGTCGTCCTCCACGAGCTCAACCTCGCCGCCCGCTACGCCGACGACCTCGTCGTGATGAGCGGCGGCCGCGTCGTGGCCCACGGCGCGCCCGCCGATGTCCTCACCCGCGAGGTCGTGTCGGAGGCCTTCGACCTCGACGCCCTCGTGATCCCCGACCCGCTCACCTCCACCCCCCTCGTCATCCCCGTTCCCGGCGGCGCCCATGCCGCGGCGGACGAGGCCTGACCCCATCGAAAGGAAACCCATGAACCTTCAGCCCTCGCGCCTCGGAGCGCTGGCGGCCCTGACCGTCGCCGGCGGCCTCGTGCTGTCCGGATGCGCCGGCACGGCCTCGCCCGAGGAGAGCGCCGCACCCGCCGGCGCGTCGGACGCATTCCCGGTCACGTTCGAGCACATGTACGGCGAGACCGTGATCGAGGAAGCACCCGAGCGCGTCGCGACCTGGGGCTGGGGCGCGACCGACGCGGTGCTCGCGCTGGGCGTCGTCCCGGTCGCGATCCCGTCGTCCGAGTACGGCGGCGGCGACAACCGCATCACGCCGTGGGTCGAGGAGGCTCTCGCCGACCTGGAGGCCGAGGAGCCCGTGCTGCTGGACAACTCGGCCTTCGAGCTCTCGGTCGAGGAGCTCCTCGCCACCGACCCCGACGTGCTCGTGGCCTCCTACTCCGGCCTCACGCAGGAGGAGTACGACGCGGTGACGGCCGCGGGGATCCCGGTCGTCGCACCCGAAGAGGCGCTGTGGGCCACCCCGTGGCGCGATGTCGTCACCGACACCGGCCGGGCACTCGGCCTGGAGACCGAGGCGGAGGACCTGCTCGCCGATCTCGACCAGCAGATCGCCGACGCCGCCGCGGAGCACCCCGAGTTCGAGGGCACCACGATCGCCTATGCGGACGACGACGTGGACACCTTCTACCTCTACCTGCCCGCCGACCCGCGCGTGGAGATCCTCGAGGACCTGGGCTTCGTGAGCGCTCCGGCGGTCACCGAGCTCGACAGCGGCGAGTCCACGTTCTACACCACCGTGAGCAGCGAGAATCTCGACCAGGTCGTGGCGGACGTGCTGTTCACGCAGGCTGAGGCGCAGGCGGACCTCGACGACTTCCTCGCGTCCGAGCGCGGCCGGCTGATCCCCGCCGTCGCGTCGGGCGCGGTCGCACCCATCGTCGGCGAGGAGAACGTCGCCGCCGTCTCGCCCACCGCCCTCACGCTGCCGTGGCTCCTTCCCGAGATCGTCGAGCAGCTCGCCGCCGCCACGGCGGTCGCGCAGGGCTGACCCGTCCCGCATGCGCGAAAGCCCCGGCCGCGAGGCCGGGGCTTTCGTCGGTCCGGATGCCTCAGCCGAGGCATCCGCTCACTTCTGCGCGGCGTCCGCCTTGCGCACGAGCGCCCACGCCCCCGGAATGATGAGCGCGGCCAGCGCCGCCTTGATGAGCCCTCCGACGATGAACGGGAACAAGCCCGCCTCGAGCAGCTGCCACAGCGTCAGCTCGGCACCGCCGACGACGTCGAGGATGAACCACAGGTAGGGGATCCCGAACACGAACGGCAGCGCGCTCGCCGCGGCGAACCCCACGAACGCGAGGGCGGGACGACGGTCCCAATGCCGCTCGGCGAACCATCCGGCGACGAACGCCGCCGCGATGAAGCCGATCACATATCCGAAGCTCGGCTTGGCGACTGCGGCGATGGTGCCGGTGAAGTCGGCGAAGACGGGCAGGCCGGCGAGCCCCACGAGCATGTAGGTCGTGAGCGCCGCGGCGCCGCGGACTGCGCCGAGAGCGGCGCCGACCACCAGGACGGCGAGCGTCTGCCCGGTGATCGGGACCGGCCACAGCGGGATGGAGACCTGGGCCAGGATCGCCACGAAGGCGGCCCCGGCGATGACGAGGCCCGCGTCGAGGGCGAAGGCGCGCGCACGTGAGGACGGGCGGGAGATCACGTCGGCGAGGACCCGGCGGGACGAGGGGGAAGCGGCGATGGATGACATGCCACTCAGCCTAGGGAGGGTCCGCGCGCCATTCTTAGACGGAGTTCACTAATCATCGAACGAACGTCTGTGCACGATCTCCATCCGCGGCGGGCGCTCCGAGGTGCCGGCGTCGCGATCTATACTGGGAGGCTGGCCGTTCGGCCGCTCTCCCATCCACCGACGGAACGGACGTTTCGCTGTGCTCGCCGTGCACGACCTCGAGATCCGCGTGGGCGCCCGCGTGCTCATGTCAGACGTGTCGTTCCGCGTGTCCGCGGGCGACAAGATCGGTCTCGTCGGCCGCAACGGCGCCGGCAAGACGACCCTCACCAAGGTGCTGGCGGGCGACGTCCTGCCGTCGGACGGCAAGGTGGAGCGGTCGGGTGAACTCGGCTATCTGCCGCAGGATCCGCGCTCGGGCGATCCGGAGATGCTGGCCCGCACGCGCATCCTCGACGCGCGCGGCCTCGGCACGCTGGCGCTGGGCATGCACGAGGCGTCGCTCGCGATGGGCGACGAGAACCCGGATGCCGCGTCCCGGGCCATGCGCAAGTACGCCAACCTCACCGAGCGCTTCGAGGCACTGGGCGGCTACGCGGCTGAGGCGGAGGCCGCCTCGATCGCGCACAACCTCTCGCTTCCCGACCGCATCCTCGACCAGCCGCTGCGGACGCTCTCGGGTGGTCAGCGCCGCCGGATCGAGCTGGCCCGCATCCTCTTCTCGGATGCGCAGACCATGATCCTCGACGAGCCGACCAACCACCTCGACGCCGACAGCGTCGTGTGGCTGCGCGAGTTCCTCAAGGGATACAAGGGCGGGCTGATCGTCATCAGCCACGACGTGGAGCTCGTCGGCGAGACGGTCAACCGGGTGTTCTACCTCGACGGCAATCGTCAGGTCATCGACGTCTACAACATGAACTGGAAGAACTACCTCCGCCAGCGCGTGGCCGACGAGGAGCGCCGCAAGAAGGAGCGGGCCAACGTCGAGAAGAAGGCGACCGTCCTGCAGCAGCAGGCGGCGCGATTCGGCGCGAAGGCGTCGAAGGCGGCCGCCGCGCACCAGATGGTGGCGCGCGCCGAGAAGATGCTGGCGGGGCTCGACGACGTGCGTCAGGAGGAGCGGGTCGCAAAGCTGCGCTTCCCCAAGCCTGCGGCCTGCGGAAAGACGCCGATCACGGCATCGGGCCTCTCCAAGTCCTACGGCTCGCTCGAGATCTTCACCGACGTCGATCTCGCCATCGACCGCGGATCCAAGGTCGTGGTGCTCGGTCTCAACGGCGCGGGAAAGACGACCCTGCTGCGCATCCTGGCGGGCGTCGACGCGCCCGACACCGGAGAGGTCGAGCCCGGCCACGGTCTGAAGATCGGGTATTACGCGCAGGAGCACGAGAACCTCGATGTCTCCCGTTCGGTGCTCGAGAACATGATGTCGGCGGCGCCGGACATCAACGCCACGGAGGCGCGGAAAGTGCTCGGATCGTTCCTGTTCACGGGCGACGACGTGCTCAAGCCCGCGGGCGTGCTCTCGGGCGGTGAGAAGACGCGGCTGTCGCTGGCGACGCTGGTGGTCTCGAGCGCCAACGTGCTGCTGCTCGACGAGCCGACCAACAACCTCGATCCGGCCTCGCGCGACGAGATCCTCGGCGCCCTGGCGCACTACGAGGGCGCCGTGATCCTGGTCTCGCACGATGAGGGCGCCGTCGAGGCGCTCAACCCGGAGCGCGTGCTGATCCTGCCCGACGGCGTCGAGGACATCTGGGGCCGCGACTACGCGGACTTGATCACGCTCGCGTGATCAAGGAGTCCGGTGGTTGAGCAGCCGCGGCTTCAGCCGCGGCGTATCGAAACCGATCACGCTCGCGTGATCAAGGAGTCCGGTGGTTAGCAGCCGCGACTTCAGCGGCCGGCGGCGTCGAGCAGAGCGTCCTCGTCCTCGGCGTCGCGATCGCGGGGGCCGGATGCCGCGCGCGGTGCGGGACCGGAGGCTTCGAGCGAGGCATCCTCGGCATCCTCGAGGCGGTGGCGGCGCTCCGTGCGGATGACGTACCCGATGAAGACGAAGCCCATGATCGCGAACAGGATCCACTGGATCGCGTACGAGAGGTGCGGTCCGGGGTCTTCGGACGGGTCCTCGAGCGACTGCGGCGCGGTGGCCGGGGCCGGATCCTCGGACACGAGCACGCCGTAGGCGCTGAGCTCGAGGGCGTCGGCCGTCTCGGGCGAGACGGACTCGGCGATGAACGGCAGGTTGATCGTCGGCACCTGCCCCTCCGGCGCGGACCGGCCGGACGCCGGCAGCGGCTCGCCGGGCTTGAGCCGTGCCACGACGGTCACCTCGCCGGCGGGCGGAGCCGGGACGGCGTCGGGGTCGGGCTGGTCCTCACCGGGCGGCACCCAGCCGCGGTCGATGATCAGCACGCGGCCGTCCTCCAGCCGGAACGGCACCAGCACCTCGAAGGCGGCCGTGCCGCCATGCGGCCGGTTGCGCACGAGGAGCTCGTCCGCCGTGACGTAGCTGCCGACGAGCTCGACCGGCTGCCACTGGTCCTCGGGCGCGAGGGCGCCGCCTGCCGGGATGACGTCGTCCAGTGCGACGGGCGCGGCGTCGTAGTTCGCCTCCACGAGCGCCAGCTGCGCGGAGCGCTCCTCGTTGCGCGAGAACTGCCAGTTCGCCAGGAACGCGCACGCGATGGCGAACACGACCGCCAGGGCGATGTAGATCGCCCAGCGACCCGCCTTGGGCAGGTTCTGCATGCTGACTTCGCGGCGGCTCACCGCGCGGCCTCGGGCTCGGCCGTCGACAGCGTCGCCACCGTCACGGGGAAGCTCCGTGCGGCGAGGAACTCGCGCAGGTAGTCGCGGTGCTCGTCGCAGGCGACCCACGTCTTCGTGCGATCGGCCGCGTGGATCTTCGGGTTGCGCCAGTCGATGCGCCACCGCGCGGCGGCGCGGCATCCCGCGCGTGAGCAGGTGGCGGGCGCCGCCTCGTCGGCGGTCATGCGCGCCCGTCCGGGTCGCGATCGCCGGTGTCCGGCCGGTCCTCGACGGCGTGCGTCTCCTGGATGCGGATCACGTTCTCCTCGGCGGGGCGCGGAGCCGGTGCCGTGGGGGCGGCCGGCAGCGACGGCTCCGGGTCCTCCCGCCGGTTGCGACGGCCCTCTTCGCCGACGTTGGCGAGGACCACGGCGATGTACGGCAGGAAGATGGCCGCGGCTCCCAGCACCCAGGTGTACCAGCCGTACGGCGTGATGAGGACCATGAGGATGAAGCACGCCACGCGCACGCCCATCAGGGCGAGATAGCGGGTCGAGCGCGCGTCGGCATCGTCACGTGGCGCTCGGGGCAGCGACGTGGCGGACTGGGCCCGGCTCGAACTCTTCACTGTCCTTCCAGCCTACGCCGCGCAGCCCGTCCGGTCGCCGGGTCGGGCGAGCGGACGGGCGGCGGATGACGTCGAAGTCAGGAGTAGGAGGCGCCCGAGCTCGCGGCGACCGCGAAGATGCCGATGAGCACGATTGCGAAGAGGATCACGAGGCCCAATCCCACCCAGCCGACGATCGTTCCGGCCAGCGCGAGCCCCCGGCCCTGCTCGCCGCTCGTCTTGAGCCTGCTGAGTGCCATATGGCCCGTGATCACGCCGACGAGGGATCCGACGAAGGGGAGGATGAAGACGATGCCCACGAGCGACGCGATGAGCGACACGATCGCGAGGACGTTCGTCTTCGCCGGTGCGCCGTAGCCGTAGCCCGGCGCGCCGTACTGCGGGGCGGCTCCGTACTGGGGCGCGGCACCGTACTGCGGGGCGGAGCCGTACGCCGGGGGAGCGCCGTACGCCGGGGGAGCCGGCGGCGCGCTCTGCGCGGGCGGCGGGTAGGCGCCGGATGCGGGCGGCGGGTACGCGCCGGGCTGGGACGCGGGTGCGTCGGGGGTGTTGTCGCTCACGGGAGGACCCTCTCGTCGGATGTCGCTCCCAGCGTCCCAGCGGAGGTCGCGGGGTGTCAAACGCCGCGCCGGTAGGCTGGTGCGAATCCGTCACACACCCCCGGGAGCACCACCATGTCCACCGATCGCGTCGTCCTCGTCACCGGCGGAAACCGCGGCATCGGCCGTGCCATCGCCGAGCGCTTCGTCGCCCAGGGCTACAAGGTGGCCGTGACCGCGCGGTCCGGGGAGGGCCCGGAGGGCACACTCACGGTGCGGGCGGACGTGACGGATGCCGCCGCCGTCGATGCCGCGTTCACCGAGGTCGAGAAGACGCTCGGCCCGGTCGAGATCGTCGTGGCCAACGCCGGCGTCACGAAGGACACGCTGCTCCTGCGCATGACCGAGGAGGACTTCGACAGCGTCGTCGCCACGAACCTGGGCGGCGCGTTCCGCGTCGTCAAGCGCGCGTCGAAGGGCATGCTCCGCGCGAAGTGGGGGCGCGTCATCCTCATCTCGAGCGTCGTCGGCCTCTACGGCTCGGCGGGCCAGATCAACTATGCCGCTTCCAAGAGCGCGCTCGTCGGGTTCGCCCGGTCGCTCACGCGGGAGCTCGGCGGTCGAGGGATCACCGCGAACGTCGTGGCGCCCGGCTTCATCGAGACCGACATGACGGCGGCGCTGGCCGACGACACGCAGGCCGAGTACAAGAAGAACATCCCGGCCGGCCGATTCGCGACCGCCGACGAGGTGGCCGGCGTGGTGGCCTGGATGGCTTCGGACGACGCCGCCTACATCTCGGGCGCCGTGATCCCGGTCGACGGCGGCCTCGGCATGGGGCACTGACCCCGCCCGACGCGCATCACGCCACGGCGCCGCTCAGGCGTTCGCGGCCGGCACCTCGCGGTCGACCGCTGCGACGATCGCCTTCGCAACCCCGTCGGGCTGCGAGAACTGCGGCCAGTGGCCCGAGCCCAGGCGGATCACCTCGGCGGTGTCGATCGAGGCGAACTCGTCGCCGAAGGGTCCCCACTCCGTCACGGCGGCACGGAACTCCGCTTCGTCCATTCCGCCCATGAGGATCGTGACCGGGATCGCGTGACGCCGGGTGCCCTCGAGCACGAGCGGGTCGGTGGGCACCTTCGCCGGGACGCTGTGCGCCCGCGCCGCCCACTTCTCGCGAACGGCGGGGTCGAGATCGGCGACCTCGGGCTCGTCGAAGAAGTCCCACCCCGGGAAGGGCACGACACCGTCGACGAGTTCGAACTCCGAGATGCCCTGGCCGCCCGGCGGCGG
>NZ_JAYRDE010000017.1:0-37763 GCF_041909575.1 Microbacterium sp.
GTCGGCGCCCAGGTGGCACCGGGAGCGCCCGTTGCGGCATCCGCGTCCGCGGGCGAACTGGTGGCCTCGACCGAGCGCGCCCTCGCGAGCGCGCGAGAGCTGCAGGCCTTCGAGCGCGCGATCCGCTCCGACCGGCTCGACGGCGTGCCCGCCGGCGAGCTGTTCGCGGCGCTCGAGGGCAAGGACGTCGTGATCGCGTTCGTCGAGAGCTACGGGCGGGTCGCACTCGAGCCGGCTGCCTTCACCGAACCGGTGCGGCGTCAGCTCGACGAAGGAGCCACGACCCTCGCGAACGAGGGGTTCGCCGCGCGCAGCGCCTTCCTCGCCTCGCCCACGTTCGGAGGGGTGAGCTGGCTCGCCCACGCGACCCTCCAGAGCGGCGTGTGGGCGGACTCCCCGCAGAAGTACGAGAAGCTCCTCGGCACGGATCGCCGCACGCTGAGCGAGCTGTTCGGTGCGTCCGGCTGGCACACCATCTCGGTGGTGCCGTCGAACGAGCGCCCGTGGGAGGTGGGGCGCGCGTTCTACGGATTCGACACGATGCTCGACGAGCGCAATATGGGATACCGCGGTCCGCAGTTCGGCTATGCGCACATGCCCGATCAGTTCACGTGGAGCGTGTACCACGACCGTCGCGCCGAGCTGGCGGGGCCCGTCATGGCCGAGATCGACCTCGTCACCTCGCACACACCGTGGACGCCGCTGCCGCGCCCGGTGCCGTGGTCGCAGCTCGGCGACGGCCGGGTCTTCGCGCCGCAGGCGGCCGCGGGTGAGGCCGCGGCCGAGGTGTGGGGCGACCGGGAGCGGGTGCGCGAGCTCTACGGCGAGTCCGTGGCGTACACGCTGGGTGCGACCTTCTCGTACCTCGCGACGCTCGAGCAGCCCGACCTCGTGCTCGTGCTCGTCGGCGATCATCAGCCGTGGCAGATCGTCAGCGGGGAGGATGCCGGTCGCGACGTGCCCGTCACGATCATCGCGCAGGATCCCGCCGTGTTCGACGCGATCGCGTCGTGGGGCTGGCAGGAGGGCCTGCATCCGTCCCCGTCGGCGCCGGTGTGGCGCATGGACGAGTTCCGCGACCGGTTCGTCGACGCGTTCAGCGACTGACCCTCGCGCCTCAGAACACGATCGTGTGGTTGCCGTGGCGGATGACGCGATCCTGCGCGTGCCACAGCACGGCGCGCGAGAGCACCTGGCGCTCGACGTCCGAGCCGCGGCGGACGAGCTCCTGCAGGCTGTCGCCGTGCGTAACGCGCACGATGTCCTGCTCGATGATCGGACCCTCGTCGAGGTCGTCCGTGACGTAGTGGGAGGTCGCGCCGATCAGCTTGACGCCGCGCTCCTTGGCCTTCTTGTACGGCTCGGCGCCGATGAACGCGGGCAGGAACGAGTGGTGGATGTTGATCACCGGCACCGCCAGCTTCTCGAGGAAGTCCGCCGAGAGGATCTGCATGTAGCGCGCGAGCACGACGAAGTCGACGTTGCCCGCCAGCAGCTTCACGATCTCCGCCTCGGACGCCGACTTGTCGGGTCCGGGCGTGGACGGAACGTGGAAGAACGGCACCCCGAACGAGCGCACGTCCTCGGCCGCGGTGGTGTGGTTCGAGATCACCATCGGGATCGTCACGGGCAGGTCGCCCCGACGGTGGCGCCACAGCAGGTCGAGCAGGCAGTGGTCCTGCTTCGACGCGAGGATCGCCATCCGCTTCGGCACCGACTGGTCCGTGAGCGACCACTGCAGATCGAATCCCTCGCCCAGCGTGCGATCGAGGTCGGCCTCGATTCCGGGAATCGCCGCCGACAGGTCGGGGCGGTGGAACACCACGCGCTGGAAGTACGCGCCGCCGATCGGGTCGTCGGAGTACTGGTCGAACGCCACGATGTTGCCGTTGTTGCGCGTGATCAGGGCCGACACCGCCGCCACGATGCCGGGCCGGTCGCTGCCGTGGACGATCAGGCAGGCGTGGTCGGGCAGGAGGTGCGGGGATGCGGCCATGCGTCGATTCTGCCCTGTCCGGCCAGCATGCCCGCTACCGCACGCCCCGCATCAGGCGCAGCACCGGCTTGACGGCGAGGAGCAGGCCGACCCCGACGAGGATCGCGAGACCTCCGAGGATCGTGAAGTACGGCACCTCGTTCTCAGCGTCGTAATAGCCCGCGACGATGCCCGACACCGACGTGCCGAGGGCGACCGACAGGAAGAACAGCGCCACCATCTGCGTGTGGACCTTCTCCGGCGCCAGCTTCGTCGTCACCGACAGTCCGATGGGGGAGACGAGCAGCTCGGCGACGGTGAACACGAGGAGGATGCCGACCATCGCCAGCAGCGGCGTGGAGTTCTCGCCGCCACCCGCGAACGGCAGGAACAGGAGGAACGCGCACCCCATGAGGATCGTGCCCACACCGAACTTCACCGGCGTCGAAGGCTGACGGTCTCCGAGCTTGGTCCAGATGGCCGCGAAGACTCCCGACAGCACGATGATGAACACGGGATTGATCGACTGCACCCACTCAGGAGGCATCGTGAGACCGAAGATCGTGCGATCGAGCTTGCTCTCGGAGTACACCGGAACGACGGTGAACTGCTGTTGATAGAGCGACCAGAACGCGGTCGACGTGACGAAGAGCGGGATGAAGCCGAACACGCGCGAGCGCTCATCGGGCGTGATGAGCTTGCTGGTCAGGACCACCGCGAAGTAGGCGATCGCCGCAGCCAACGTGACGATGGCGACGGATGCCGACAGGTTGTCCGCATTGATGATCCCGCTCAGCACCAGCGCGGCGATCGCGGCGATGCCGACGAGGGCGACACCGACCGCGACCGGGTAGCGCTTCCTCGGCAGCGGGTTGGGGATGACCCGTGACTGCGGCGGAAGCGATGTGCGGCCGAAGGAGTACTGCAGGAGCCCGAGGCCCATTCCGATCGCGGCGACGAGGAAAGCCCAGTGGAAGCCGGCGACGTCCCGGACGGCGCCGGTGATGATCGGCCCGAAGAACGCACCGAGGTTGATCCCCAGATAGAAGAGGGAGAAGCCCGCATCCCGCCGCGGGTCCTTGGCCGAGTACAGCGTGCCCACCACTGAGGTCGCGTTCGCCTTCAGGCCGCCCGAACCCAGTGCGACGAGAACCAGGCCGACCCCGACGCCGGCGAAACCGGGGATCGCAGCCAGCGCGACATGCCCCGCCATGATCACGATGGCGCTGAAGAACAGGACCCGCTCCGACCCGAGCAGGCGGTCGGCCAGCCACGCACCGAGGATGGTGCAGAGGTAGACCGTGCCGCCATACGCCCCGATGATGCCGAGCGCAGTCGCCTGCGGAAGACCCAGTCCACCCTCGCTGACCGAGAAGTAGAGGTAGTAGGTCATCACGACCTGCATGCCGTAGAAGCTGAAACGCTCCCACATCTCGACGCCGAAGATGTGGGCGAGCGCCCACGGTTGGCCGAAGAACCGGGTGTCGTGGTCCGCGCCGTCCCCGAGCTCCGCCGTGGCCGTCGTGGCCGCCGCGGCAATCGCGCCGTCGGGCGGTCCGACCGGCACCTGCTCGGTCTCTCGATCGTCGCGGTGATCCATGGCTGCTCCCGTCGCCGCCCCCCGGTGGATGAGGTCAGGGTAGCGGGCGAGGTCTGCCGTCGTCAGTACCCCTCGGGGAGGGACGGATGCCGCTCCTCGGCCGAGTGCCGGCGCGGGATGAACAGCGCCACGGCGAGCGCCATCACGGCGGCCGCCCCGCCGAGCACGAACGACAGCTGGAATGCGGTGAACGTGGGAACCGGCATCCCACCGGCGTCGATCGTGTAGGTGGCCAGCACTGCGCCGATCACCGCCGCGGCGGTGCTCGTGCCGAGGGAGCGGAAGAGGGCGTTGAGGCCGTTCGAGGCGCCGGTCTCGGACTGCGGCACCGACCTCATGATGAGCATCGGCATCGCCGCGTAGCCGAACCCGATTCCCGCGCCGATGAGGATGTTCGCGACCACGAGCTGCCACACCTCGCTCGAGAAGAGCAGCGTGAAGCCGTACGCGAGGATGAGCGAGATCGCGCCGAGCACGAGCAGGAGCTTCGGTCCGACGGTGCGGGCGAGGCGGCCGGAGAACGGCGAGAGCAGCATCATCACGACGCCCGCCGGCATCACCACGAAGCTGGCCGCGAGCAGCGACAGGCCGAATCCGCCCGTGGCGACGGGGAGCTCCAGCATCTGCGGGTACACGACGTTCGACGCGAACAGCGAGAAGCCCATTGCGATCGAGGCGATGTTCGTGAGGAGAACCGGCCGCCGCGCGGCGACCCGCAGATCGAGGAGCGGCTCGGCGATGCGCAGCTCGTACCAGCCCCACACCAGCAGCACGACGACCCCGCCGAGCCCCATCGCGAGCACGGCGGGCGAGGTCCAGCCCCACTCGTTGCCGCGCGACACGGCGAGCAGGATGCCGAGGAGTCCGAGGCTGAGTCCCGCAGCGCCGACGTAGTCGAACCGGCCGGCGGTGCGCAGCACGCTCACCGGCACGATCCACAGGACGAGGATGAACACCACCGCGCCCAGCCCCGCCGCGACCCAGAACAGCACATGCCAGTCGCTGCGCTCGGTGATGAATGCGCTGATCGGCAGGCCGAGCGCGCCGCCGACCCCGAGGGTCGCACTGATGAGCGCGATCGCGGTGTCGACGCGGTTCTCGTGCAGCACGTCGCGCAGGATCGAGATGCCCAGCGGCACGACGCCCACGACCGCGCCCTGCAGGGCGCGGCCCACGATGATCCCGATGATGCCGGGTGAGAGCGCCGCGATCACGGACCCCAGGACCAGCAGGGCCAGCAGCACGAGGACGATCCGCCGCTTGCCGTACATGTCGCCCAGGCGCCCCGAGATCGGCGTGATGATCGCGGCGGCGAGGAGCGTCGAGGTCACGACCCACGCGGTGTCCTCGCGGCTGGCGTCTAGCAGCTCCGGCAGCTTCGACTGGATCGGCACGACCAGCGTGAACATGAACGACGACGCCAGCCCCGCGATCGCCAGGACCGCCACGATCGCGCCCTGTCGGGGCATCCGGGTGAGTCTTCTTCGTTCGTCCTCATCCCGCGCAGCCATCCCTCCAGGCTATCCGCGCCGGAAGCACGCGGCGCCGGGCCGACCGGGTGCAGACTGGTCGCATGGCCGAGACCGAGACCCCGCCCGGCATCGACATCCGGGCACTCGACACCGTCGACGAGGTGCACCGGGCCTCGCAGGTGCTCGCCGAGGTGTGGGGCGGCGACAACGGGGGCATGCCGCCGAACCTGCTCCGCGCACTGGCGCACTCGGGCAACTACGCCGTCGGGCTGTACGACGGCGAACGCATGGTCGGGGCATCCGTCGCCTTCTTCGCCGCGCCCGCGGCGCGCTCGATGCACAGCCACATCACGGGCGTGCTTCCCGGGCTGCAGAGCCGCGGGCTCGGCCGTGCGCTCAAGCAGCACCAGCGCGAGTGGGCGCTGGACCGCGACGTCGGGCACATCACGTGGACGTTCGACCCGCTCGTCGCGCGCAACGCCCACTTCAATCTGCGGACGCTCGGCACCCGCGTGACCGAGTACCTCGTCGACCACTACGGCCCCATGGACGACGGCGTCAACCGCGGCGACGAGACCGATCGCGTCATGGTGTCGTGGGCGCTCGCCGCCCCGCCTGCCCCGACGCCCGAGGGCGATGCGGTCGTCGCCTCGGTCGCGGTGCCGCACGACATCGAGGCCATGCGCCGGGAGGCGCCCGCGGTTGCCGCGGCCTGGCGCATCCGCGTGCGCGAGGACATCCTCGCCCGTCTGGCCGACGGCCTCGTGATCGGCGGGTTCGACGACGAGCGCGGGTATCTGTTCGTCCGCCCGTGACGCTTCCGTCGCGGCCGTTCGCCCATGGGTGAGGAGATCTCGGTGAGGTGAGGACGATTCGGCAGGATTCCTCCTCGTCTCGGCGTTTCTCCTCATCTCGCGCGGCGCCGGCCCGCCCCTAGGCTCGCGTCATGCCCGACTATCGCGCCCACTTCGACTTCGACATCCGCTTCGCGAACGGCGGGGATCTCTCGGGCACGGGCTTCCGGCTCGATCTGCCGTCGGCCGATCCGTCCGAGGCCGAGATCGGCCGCCTGCTCGTGCAGCACCTCGGACTCGCGCTCGTCGACGAGGTCGAGCTGCGGGGTCTGCGCATCGTCGAGGAGCCGCACCGCGGCAGCCGCGGGATCGGGGCGGACGCACCCGTCGTCGCCGCCGCGACTCGCGTGGTCGACCTGAGCCATCCGATCCGCGCCGGGCTCGTCACCTACCCGGGGCTGCCGGCGCCGACGATCACGCCGCACCTCACCCGCGAGGACTCGCGCGCGAGGTACGCGCCCGGCACGGAGTTCGCGATGGACATCCTGACGATGATCGGCAACACCGGCACCTACCTCGACAGCCCGTTCCACCGCTACGCGGAGGGGCCCGATCTCGCCGGGCTCGACCTCTCGTCGCTCGTCGGCCTGCGCGCCGAGGTCTTCCACCTAGAGGATGCCTGGACGCCCGAGCGCCGCGGCATCCGTCCCGAAACCCTCGCCGATCGCGACGTCCGAGGCGCAGCGGTGCTGCTGCACACGGGCTGGGACCGCTGGTTCGGCCGCCCCGAGTACGGGGCCGGTGCGCCGTTCCTGACCGGCGAGGGCGCGCAGTGGCTGATCGACGCGGGGGCCGCGCTCGTGGGCATCGACTCGCTCAACATCGACGACACCGAGTCGGGCGGAGAGCGTCCCGCCCACAGCCTGCTGCTCGGCGCGGCCGTGCACGTGGTCGAGCACCTCACGAATCTGGGCGAGCTGCCGCCGCGCGGCGCGCGGTTCACCGCCGCCCCGCCGGCCGTGGAGGGATTCGGCACGTTCCCCGTGCGCGCCTTCGCCGAGCTCCCCGCCTGAGCCGCGCCGAGCCTTTGCCCCTGGGCGCACAACTCCTGCATTTCCGGACCTCGGGCGCCGTCTCGGCGGTGCCGGCTCGCCCGACTTCGACCTCCGCGTGGGCGCATAACTCCTGCATTTCCGACACCCCGCGCCGGCCGGGCGGTGAAATCACGGGCGTCGACGGCCCGTCCGGCTCGAAGTGCAGGAGTTATGCGCCGCTGCCGGGCGGCGGCGGAGCCTCCGGATCCTGGGCAGCGGCCGCCGGCCCGACACGAAAGTGCAGGAGTTATGCGCCGTCGCGCGAGGCGAGGCGAGGCGAGGCGAGGCAGGCGCGGCGACGGGGGAGCGGAAGGCGGCCCCGGGCGGAGGTATCTGGCGGCGTCGACCGCGCTCCTCATCTGCAGACACGCCACGCAGACAGGGGAAGATCATGCGCGAACACATCGAGATCCTGATGGTCGGCCTCGCCGCCGCCCTCCGCCGGGACGGCCGCCGAGCCGCCCGTCGCCGTGGTCCGCGCCGGGCGCGCGGCACGTTCGTGCCCGCCGTGCCCGAGATGCGCCTGGCGCACTGAGGCCCGCCGTGCCCGCCGTGCCGGAGATGCGTCTGGCGCACTGAGGCCGACTGGGCGGGCGTAGCCTGAGCGCATGCCCATCGCCTCCGCCGCGGCATCCGTCGCCCTCGAAGGCTTCGAGCTGAGGGTGCTGCACCTGCCGCTCGTCGCGCCGTTCACCACGTCCTTCGGCACCGAGACGGTGCGTGAGGTCATCGTCGTCCGAGCACTGACCGCGGACGGCGACGGCTGGGGCGAGATCGTGACGATGGCGGCCCCGCTGTACTCCAGCGAATACACCCGCAGCGCGTGGGACGTCGCCCTGCGCTGGCTCGCCCCCGCCCTGCTCGACCGGGGCCGCCTCGCCCCGGAGGAGGTCGCCGCGACCCTGGCGCCGTTCATCGGGCACCGGATGGTCAAGGCCGGCCTCGAGCTCGCCGTGCTCGACGCGGCGCTGCGCAGCGAAGGCCGCGCGCTCGGCGAGTATCTCGGAGCGGTGCGCGACCGCGTGCCCAGCGGCGTCTCGGTCGGGATCCAGCGCGATCCGGCCGCCCTCGTCGACGCCGTCGGCGGCTACCTCGACGAGGGGTACGTCCGTATCAAGATCAAGATCAAGCCCGGTCGCGACATCGCCGACACGGCCGCCGTGCGCGATGCGTTCGGCGGGATCATGCTCCAGGTGGACGCGAACTCGGCCTACACGCTCGCCGACGCCGACACCCTGGCGGAGCTCGACAGATTCGACCTTCTTCTCATCGAGCAGCCGCTGCAGGAGGATGACCTCGTCGACCACGCCGCCCTCGCCCGACGCCTGCGCACTCGCGTATGCCTCGACGAGTCGATCGTGTCGGCCAAGGCCGCGGCCGACGCGCTCGCGCTGGGCGCGGCATCCGTCATCAACATCAAGGCGGGCCGCGTCGGCGGCTACCTCGAGGCGGTCGCGATCCACGACCTGTGCCGGGATGCCGGTATCCCGGTGTGGTGCGGAGGCATGCTCGAGACCGGAATCGGCCGAGCGGCCAACGCCGCCCTCGCGGCCCTGCCCGGCTTCACGCTTCCAGGCGACGTCTCGGCGTCGAGCCGGTTCTACACGCGCGACATCGTCACCGAGCCCGCGGTGCTGGAGGACGGGCACGTGCGCGTGCCCACGGGGCACGGGCTCGGCGTCGACATCGATCCGGTCGCCCTGGAGGACTTCACGGTGGCACGAGAGACGCTCACGCGGTGAACCCGCCGCGCGGGCCCAGGGTCGCCGCGGCCGTCCTGATCGCGGCGGTGCTTGCCGGGCTGGCCGCGTGCGCTCCGCCCGCCGCTCCCGGCGCGACGCCCGGCCCCGATCTGCCCGACGGGATCACCGTGGAGCTGCAGCAGCTGCGCTCCGACGTCGCGGCGCGTCAGGCGGAGGTGCTCGTGACCAACGGCACCGACCAGACCCTGGTCGTCGGCACGGTCGAGATGGAGGACCCCCGCTTCGACGCGGCCGCGACGCGGGTCGCCGTCCGCGACAGCACGATCCCGCCTGGCCGCAGCGTCGGCATCCGCATCCAGCTCCCGCCCGCCGCCTGCGACGACGTCCCGGCATCCGCGACGGCGACCGTGAGCCTCGACTACACGCTGGGCGACACCGGGGGCCGGGCGTCGGTGCCCATCGACGACCCGCTCGACTTCGTCGCGCCGCTGCACGAACGAGAGTGCCGGGTCGTGCTGCTCTCGGCCGCAGCCGACGTCGCCTTCACGGGTTTCGAGGCGTCGCCGCCCGGCCGGCCGGCGACGCTCGAGCTCACCATCACGCCCACGGGCGCGGGCAACGCCGCCATCCGCTCGATCCAGACCACCAACCTCCTGACGTTCGCGGCGGCCGGAGGAGATACCGCGGACGCGCACGCGCTCGACGTCGAGCTGACGCCCGGTGCCACCGAGCCCGTCGCGGTCGCCCTCCCGCTCGTTCCGCTGCGATGCGATCCGCACGCCGTGCAGGAGGACAAGCGGGGAACGATCTTCGACCTCGGGGTCGAGATCGACGGCGAGCCCGGGGAGATCGAGCTGGCCGCCTCGGAGGACATGCGCGGGGAGATCCTCACCTGGGTCGCCGACTGGTGCGGCTTCGGGTCCCAGCCCTGAGCTCTTCCGGAGCGTCCGCGCCCCGCTTGTCAAGACCCTGCAACGCGGCCCGGCGGGGCGTCACAGTGGGAGCATGACCGGACTCGCAGTCATTCTCCTCGTCGTCGGCATCGTGCTGCTGCTCCTCGGCCTCTTCATCGAAGCCGCGAAGTTCCTGCTGTGGATCGGCGTCGTCATCATCGTGATCGCCGTGATCGCCTGGCTGATGCGGTTCATCCGCCGCCAGACCTGATCCCCGCTCCCCGCCTAGGGTGGGGGCATGGTCAGCAGCGTCGCTCCCGTCGATCCCGCCGCGGCGCGCGGCATCTCGCGCCGCGCCCAGTCCCAGGTGTACCGCGCCGGCATCAGCGGAGCCCGGCCGCGCGTTCCGGTCGACGCCGCCGCCCTCGAGGCCGCGGCGCGGAAGGCAGTCAGCGCGGAGGCATTCGCCTACATCGCCGGCGGGGCCGGTGCCGAACGCACCACTCGCGCCAACGCCGCCGCGTTCGAGCGCTGGCAGATCTGGCCACGCCCGCTGCGGGACGTCTCGGCGCGCGACCTGTCCGTCGACTTCCTCGGACGCCGCCGCCCCACCCCGCTCCTGCTGGCACCGCTCGGGGTGATGGAGATGGCGCACGCCGACGCCGACCTCGCGGTCGCGCGGGCCGCGGCCACGCTCGGCGTGCCGTACACCCTGTCGAACCAGGCCTCCTTCCCCATGGAGGCGGTGGCGGATGCCGCGCCCGGCGGATCCCGGCTGTTCCAGCTCTACTGGTCGGCCGACGACGACCTCAACGCCTCGCTGCTGCGCCGGGCGGAGGCATCCGGGTGCGAAGCCGTCGTCGTGACGCTCGACACCCACCTGCTCGGCTGGCGCACGCGCGATCTCGACCTGGCGTACCTGCCGTTCACACGCGGCATGGGGATCGCGCAGTACACGAGCGATCCGGTGTTCCAGCAGCTCGTGCGCGAGCGGGTGAGGAGGGGATCGGATGCCGCGGCCCCCGCGATCAGGCTCACCCCGAAGACGGTCGCGGCCGGTGTGAAGATCGCACGCAAGGGTTCCGCACTCACCGGCGCCGGGCTGCGTGAGAGCCTGCGCTCGCCGCTGCCCCGCGCCGCGGTGGAGACGTTCCTCGACGTGTTCTCGACGCCCGCGCTCACGTGGGACGACCTCGCCCGGGCGCGCGAGTGGACGAGCCTGCCGATCCTGCTGAAGGGCATCGTCCACCCCGACGACGCCGCGCGTGCTCTCGACGCGGGAGCCGACGGCGTGTGGGTGTCGAACCACGGGGGACGCCAGATCGACCAGTCCGTGCCGACGCTGGACGCGCTGCCGGCCGTCGTGGAGCGTGTGGACGGACGTGTGCCGGTGGTGTTCGACTCGGGCGTGCGGCAGGGATCCGACGCGTTCATCGCCCTCGCCCTGGGCGCGACGGTCGTCGCGCTGGGTCGCCCGTACGCCTACGGGCTCGGGGTCGCGGGGGAGGAGGGCGTGCGGGAAGTGGTGCGCAACGTGCTCGCCGAACTCGACATCACCCTCGGCCTGTCGGGGCACACCGCGATCGACGAGGTCGGCCGGGGCGCCCTGCGACCGGCCTGACGCACCGCCGCCGCTGGTGGCGCGGTGCCGAGCCACCCGAGGTGCCCGACACCGCGCCGAAGACCTGATTCCTCCGAATGAAGGGGGCACTCGGAAGGGTCCTCGATGGGGGGACCCCGAACCGCCGCCGGTATGACGCCATGACCGATGCGGGTCGGATCCGGTTCGCCGGAAGGAAGTCTGTGCGCTCCGCGTCACGTTCGTGGCCGACGCGACTCTTGGTATCTGAGACGACGCGATCGGACCTCCCAGCCGACCTCGTGCGTCACTCTCCCAGGGGTTGACGAAGTCCCCCGTTGCTGGAGGCCGGAGTTTTCCCAGACCCGGCCTCCAGCGACATCCCGCGGTCGCCGGCGGACGGCTGCGCCGGCCGCTACGCGAACCCGTTGCGGGACTGCACGAGCACCTCGGCCACGCGCTCCTTCGTCGTGACCGTGCGGTTCGCGCGCGCCTGGACGATGCCGCTGAGCCGCAGCACGTCGTACAGATAGGGCCGGCGCATGCCGAAGAACGCCTCGAGGTCGTCGAAGGTGAGGAGGCTCGGGAGAGAGCGCGTCAGTTCCGTCACGGCAGCGTGGGGGTCGGGCGGGGCGAGGGATGCCGCGCGTCCGAGGGTGTCGACGTACTCCGCCAGCGGCACGAACCAGCGGTTGCCGACCCGGTAGCCGGGCCGACGGCCCTTCACCAGAACCTGTCGGAAGGAGGCATCCGACATCCCGACGAGCTGCGCTGCGGCCGACACCGTCAGGAACGGGCTCGTGCCCCTCACGTCGGCCGTCCGCATGCTCTCGGCCCGTCGGTCCGGACGCGTCTCCGAGATCGTCATTCATCCTCCTGCGCTCGCGGGCGCCCGTGCGCGCCCGCTAGAGGTGCAGACCCCGGCGCGTCCGGATAATGACGGAACCCCCCCCCCCCCGGCCCGCCGTTGGTTGGGGGGGGGTGGGGGGGCGCCCAGTCCACCCCCCCCGCGCCGCCGAGGAAGGACCCCAGATCCACTCGCTCGACGAGAAAGGACCCCAGACGCCGGACTTGGGGATCCGGCGCATCCTCCCTAGTGAGAGGACGACGAACCACGCCGATGATGACGCGACGGCCGCAGCCGATGCGCACGGGCTCCTCACGGCGTGCGTTCACCCGTGCGCTCAGTAGAATCGACGGATGCCGCGCTCTGCGGCGCAGCGACTCCGCACTCCCCCTCCCGACCATTGGAGCCACCGTGGCCGAGCAGTCCCGCCTCGACAAAGTCATCGCCCTCGCCCGTCACCGCGGGTTCGTGTTCCAGGCCGGTGAGATCTACGGCGGATCCCGCTCGGCCTGGGACTACGGCCCCCTCGGCACGGAGCTCAAGGAGAACATCCGCCGCCAGTGGTGGCAGACCTTCGTGCGTGGACGGGGCGACATGGTCGGCCTCGACTCGTCGATCATCCTGCCGAAGCGCGTGTGGGAGGCATCCGGTCACGTCGCCACCTTCACCGACCCGCTCGTCGAGTGCCTGCAGTGCCACAAGCGCTTCCGCGCCGACAACCTGATCGAGGACTTCGAGGCGCGCAAGGGCCGCAAGGCCGAGAACGGCCTCGCCGACATCCCCTGCCCGAACTGCGGCACGAAGGGCCAGTACACCGAGCCCAAGGCCTTCTCGGGTCTGGTGAAGACCTATCTCGGCGTCGTCGACGACGAGTCCGGGCTGCATTACCTGCGGCCCGAGACCGCACAGGGCATCTTCGTGAACTTCTCGAACGTGCTCACCGCCTCCCGCAAGAAGCCGCCGTTCGGCATCGGCCAGGTCGGCAAGGCGTTCCGCAACGAGATCACGCCGGGGAACTTCATCTTCCGCACGCGCGAGTTCGAGCAGATGGAGATCGAGTTCTTCACGCCGCCCGCTGAGGCGGACACGTGGTTCCAGGCCTGGGTCGAGGACTGCTGGAACTGGTTCGTCGAACTCGGCATCGACCCGGCGAACATGCGGCGCTACGACGTCCCCGAGGACGACCGCGCGCACTACTCCGCCGGCACCATCGACGTGGAGTACCGCTTCGGGTTCCCGGGCAAGGAGTGGGGCGAGCTCATGGGCATCGCCAACCGCACCGACTACGACCTCAGCAGCCACACCGAGGCGTCGGGCCAGAAGCTCCACTATTTCGACCAGGCGTCGGGCTCGACCTACGTCCCGTACGTGATCGAGCCCTCGTTCGGTCTCACCCGCGCGATGATGGCCTTCCTCGTCGACGCGTACCACGAGGAGGAGGCGCCGAACGCGAAGGGCGGCACCGACACCCGCACGGTGCTCAAGCTCGACCCGCGCCTCGCCCCGGTCAAGGCGGCGATCCTGCCGCTGTCGCGCAACGAGCAGCTGTCTCCGATCGCGCGCGAGGTGGCCGAGGAGCTGCGCGGCCAGTGGAACATCGACTTCGACGACGCCGGCGCGATCGGCCGCCGCTACCGCCGTCAGGACGAGATCGGCACCCCGTTCTGCGTCACGGTCGACTTCGACTCGCTCGAGGACCGCGCCGTCACGGTGCGCGACCGCGACACGATGGGCCAGGAGCGCGTCCCGCTCGAGAGCCTGCACGCCTACCTCGCGGAGCGCCTGCGCGGCGCCTGACCGGCCGGGCCGCGGCATCCGTCATCCAGCCCTTGCTCGCGTCCGCAGGAGAAATCCGCCGCACAGGAATCTGACCCCGGCGTCGTCCTGAGGAGCGGATTTCTCCTGTCGGGCGGAGCTCGGCGCCGACGGCGTCAGTCGGTGACCGTGTAGGCCGCGTAGCCGGTGTCGCCGTCGAGCACGCGGCGGTAGTCCGTCGCGATCGCGTCGCGCAGGATGTCGGTGTCCACGGCCTCGAGGTCCTTGAGGTAGAGGCATCCGGCGCCAGTCGTGTGGGGGCCGAGGTCGGCGAAGTCGTGCGCGCCGGCATCGAGCAGGTACACCGTCGTCGCCTGCTTGCGCGGGGCGAACGCCGCGATGGGCACGTCGCCCTCGGTGCCGGTCGGGTAGCGGTAGTGGCACGAGCCGAAGCCGACGATCGTGCCCCACAGCTCGGGCTCGCGCCCGGTGATCTCGCGCATCATCGCGACCATCGTCTCGGCGTCCCTGCGTCGCTTCTCGGGAGTGACCCCTGCGATGAACGCGGCGACGCTGCCGCCCGTCTTCTCCATCAGACGCCTCCTCCGCCCGACTTCGCCGCAGCCTTCATCGCGCGCTTGTGCTCGCGCACCTTCGTCAGCGAGTCCGCCGACACGATGTCGGCGACGCTGCGGAAGCTCCCGTCCTCGCCGTAGGGGGCGGATGCCTCGCGCCAGCCGGCTCCTTCGTACCCGTACTGCTTGCCCAGGAGCGCCAGGAAGATCTTCGCCTTCTGCTCGCCGAACCCGGGAAGCCTCCTCAGCCGGGCGAGCACCTCCCGGCCGTCGGGATCGCCCTGCGTCCAGATGGCCGAGGCGTTTCCGCCCCAGTCCTGCTCGACAGCCGCGCACAGCGACTGGACGCGTCCGGCCATGGACCCGGGGAACCGGTGCACGGCGGGCGTCGCCTTGAACAGCTCGGTGAACGCCTCGGGGTCGAAGCTCGCGATGGCCGCGGCATCCAGCGTCCCGGCGCGCTCCGAGATCTTGAGGGGCCCGGCGAAGGCCGTCTCCATCGCGACCTGCTGGTCGAGCAGCATGCCGATGAGCAGGGCGAGCGGGTCGTCGGTGAGCAGACGGTCGGCGGTCTCGTCGCCCGTGATGTGGAGCGTCATGCCGCCAGTCTCGCACTCGCGCGGCGGCCCGTGCGACCCCTGTGCGGCCTCGCGCGGATGGGAGGATGGGAGGATGCCGGACACCCCCGCACCCTTCGACGACCTCGTGACGCACGCCCGTGAGACGCGGGTGATCGTCGTCGGCGGCGGCATCGCCGGGCTCGTCGCGGCGTGGGAGTGCGCCAAGGTCGGGATGCCGGTCACCCTGCTCGAGGCGTCCGATGCGCTCGGGGGGACGATCGCGTCGGCCGAGGTCGCCGGGCTGCACCTCGACGCGGGCGCCAGCTGCTGGACAGCGGGCGGACCGGCCCGTGATCTCGTCGACGAGCTCGGCCTCGGCGAGCGCGTGGTGACTCCGCGCGACGACCGCACGTGGATCGCGGGGCTGCCGAAGGGCGGAGCGGCTCCCGTGCCGCCGCAGTCGGTCCTCGGCATCCCCGCGAATCCGTGGGATGAAGCGGCGCGCCGCTTCATCGGCTGGCGCGGCGCCTGGCGCGCGTACCTCGACCGCCTCCGCCCGCCTCTCACGATCGGCAAGGAGCTCAACCTCGCCCGGCTCGTCCGCACGCGGATGGGAGACGCGGTGCTCGACCGGATGGTCGCGCCGCTCAGCGTCGGCCGGTTCGCCGTCGCGCCCGATCGCGTCGACGTCTCAGCCGCGGCACCGGGTCTCAGCTCGGCGCTCACGCGCACCGGTTCGCTCGGCGGCGCTGTCGCCGACCTGCTCGTGGACCGCGCCGGTCCCGCCGTGGAGTCCCTCGAGGGCGGCCTGGCCGCGCTCGTCGACGCACTGGTCGCGCGGCTGGGCGATCTCGGCGCCGACCTCGTCACCGGCGTCCGGGTCGACGCGATCGAGCGGACGCCCGAGGGGTGGCGGGCCCTGGACGGCTCCGAGGAGCTCGCCGCCGCCGACCTGGTCATCGTCGCGGCCGGTCCCTCCGACGCGGCGCGTCTGCTCGTCCCGCACGCCGGCGACGCGGTGACGCAGATGACGGATGCCTCGTCCTCGCGCGAGATCGTGACGCTCGTGGTCGACGCGCCGGCGCTCGACGGGGCGCCGCGCGGTGCGCAGGTCTACGCGGTGCCGGGATCCGGCCGGGCCTCCGGGCTCGTCCACGCGACGGCTCGGTGGGAGTGGCTCGCGCAGGCCGCCGGGCCAGGACGGCACGTGCTGCACGTCGCCTTCGACCGGCCGGCCGGCGACGCGGGCGAGCAGGCGCTGGGCGACGCCGAGCTCGTCACGATCGCGCGGGAGGAGGCATCCGCTCTCTTGGGCGTCGCGCTCGACGACGGCGATGTCCGGGGGTGGCATCGTGCGAGGTACGCCCTCGCGCTTCCCGCCTCGGCGCTCGGACACGACGACCACGCGGCCGCCGTGCGCGCGTCGGTGGCGGCCGTGCCCGGTCTCGCGGCGGCGGGGGGATGGCTCTCCGGCAGCGGGCTCTCCCGGGTCGTCGCCGCGGCGCGCGACGAGGCCGACCGCGTGCGCGGGGCGGCGCTCTGGGGTGGGTCGCCCCGCGATTGAAGGTGCCATGACCGCCGTTGTCAAGAGCGGATGCCGGAATCGGAATACAGGGCTACCCTGGGGAGGGTCATCAGCGCACCACCGAGCGTGAGGAGACCCCATGAGGGGCAAAGCAGGACTCGTCATCGGACTGGCCGTCGGCTACGTGCTCGGCACGCGAGCGGGCCGCGAGCGCTACGAGCAGATCAAGACCCAGTGGCTCAAGGTCTGGAACCTCGACCCCGTGCAGGAACAGGTCGGCAAGGTGAAGGACTTCGCCAAGTCCAGCGCGATGGCGCTCCCCAGCACGCTGTGGGATTCCGCCGTCAAGGTCACCAAGGCCGCCACCACCCGGGGGACCCCGGGCGAGCGCCTCGACGCCGCGCTGCAGGTGAGCAAGGACCAGGCCGATGATGTCGGCCGCGCCGCGAAGACCTCGGCCAAGGCCGCGAAGGACGCCGTCGACGACCTGATCGACGACGACGCCGCCGACGCGTCCGACACCCCCGGCGCCGGGCGGGGCGGGGCGTGACGTGACCACTCCGCGTGGCTTCCGCGACCGCGCCGACGACAGCCTCCTGACGCTGCTCGGCGAGGTTCCCGAGCTCGTTCGCAACCTCGTCACCGCCGAGATCGAGTCGGCCAAGAAGTGGGCGGCCCGCACCGCGAAGGACGGCGGCTGGGGCGCGCTGTGGATGTTCGCGGCGCTGTTCGTGCTCTTCTGGTCGGTGCCGGTGCTCGGCACGTTCATCATCGCGGGGCTGTCGTCATGGTGGCCGGTGTGGCTGTCGGCGCTCGTCGTGTTCTTCGCGATGCTCGTCGTCACGGCGATCCTGGCACTGCTCGGCATCCTGCGCTTCCGCAAGATCGGCGACAGCAAGAACCCCGTGCAGTCGATCGCCCAGGATGTGAAGGAGGTGCGCGATGAGCTCTGACGCGCCCGTGCCCGTTCCCCGCACCGCCGTGCCGCTCGGCATCGACGACCCCGTCGAGAAGGCCCGCGCCGAGCTGAAGGCGGCCCTCGCGGCGATCGAGGTGAAGGCCAACATCCCGCGCCGCCTGTCGGTGACGATCGACGACTCCATCGAGAAGGCGCAGGCGTTCTCCCAGCGCAGCCCCACCCTGGCGGCGGCAGCCGTCCTCGCGGCGGCAGCCGCGGTGGGGGCGGCCGTCTGGGCGTTCGTGCGCTCGTACAGCCGGTAGCCTTCGGCGGATTCCGCCGGACACACCATCCGGACGTGGGGGTATGCTCAGGGTGAGGCAGTGCAATGGTGCGGATGCTGCCGGCGCGCGATCCCGATTCGTTTCGCGCATCGGCTGCTCGACGTCTGGGGCGGCCGACTGAGCACCACGAGAGTCGACCCCATGAACACAGCCTCCCAGCACGTACCCGCCAAGCCCCTCGCGGGATGGCGCGTCCTCGTGCCCCGCGGCGGCCCCTGGGGAGACGGCGTCGCCGCGACGCTGCGTCGCCAGGGCGCCACCCCCGTCATCGCCCCGCTCATCAACTTCGCGCCGACGAACGACCAGGCGACGCTCGATCAGGCCCTCGCCGATCTCGCGGCCGGAGTGTTCGACTGGCTGACCGTCACGAGTGCGACGACGGTCGATGTGCTCTACGCGTACCGGGCCGTCGTCCCGACCTCGACGAGGATCGCCGCCGTCGGCGAGACGACGGCGGCCGCACTGCAGGCCGTCGGATACCGGGTCGACCTCGTGCCGGATCTCGACAACTCCGCGGCCGGGATGGCGGAGCAGCTCATCGCCCTGGAGCCGCAGGCCCGCGACATCCTCGCCCTCCGCAGCGAGATCGCCAAGCCGGTGCTCACGAGCATGCTGTCCGACGCGGGGCACCGCGTGCGCAGCGTGATCGCCTACCGGACAGTCGGCGTGCCGGTGACCGATCGAATCGCCGAGGACGTCCGCTCGGGACGCATCAACGCGATCCTCGTCACGAGCGGCTCCGTCGCCGAGCAGGTGCACCTGCAGTTCCGCGACATCCCGTCGACGACGCTCATCGCCGCGATCGGACCGCGCACCGCGAAGGACGCCCGCCGCGCCGGGCTCTCGGTCGACGTCGTGGCCGACACCCAGACCGTCGATGCCCTGATCGACGCCGTCGCGCGGTTCTCTCTGCCGCACGCCGCCGACGAGTTCGCGCCGCGCACGGGGGCTCTCCCGCTGCCGCGCCAGGACTGAGGCGGGTGCACGCGTGAGTGCAGCGCCCCGCGTCGTCGTGCTCGCGGGCGGCGTGGGCGGCTCGAAGTTCGTCCTCGGAGTGCGCGAGGCGCTGCGCCGCCGCGGCGTCGCCGACACCGCCGCCGCACTCACCGTCGTGGTCAACACCGGCGACGACGTGTGGCTGTCGGGGGTGCGGCTGCAGCCCGACGTCGACTCGATCACCTACGCGCTGGCCGGCGTGAACGACGCCGAGCGCGGCTGGGGTCGCGCCGGCGACTCCGAGCGCGTCAACCACGAGCTGCAGGAGTGGGGTGCGGGCTGGCCGTGGTTCACCCTCGGCGACCTCGACCTCGGCACCCACCTGGCGCGCACCGGCTGGCTGCGCGAGGGACTCACGCCCGCGCAGGTGATCGAGCGGATGTCGCACCGCTGGCCCCTCGGCGCCCGCCTGCTCCCGATGACCGACGCCGAGGTCGACACGGTCGTCGTGCTCGAGGACGGCGCGCGGCTGCACTTCCAGGAGTGGTGGACCCGCCATCGCGCGACCCTCGCGCCCGCCCGATTCGAGAACCCGGGGATCGAGACCGCCGATCCCGCGCCCGGCGTTGCCGACGCGATCGCCGCCGCCGACGTCGTGCTGCTCGCACCGTCGAACCCCGTCGTCTCGATCGGCCCGATCCTCGCCGTTCCGGGACTGCGCGACCTCGTGCGCACGACGACGGCACAGGTGGTCGGCGTCTCTCCCATCATCGGCGGGAAGGTCGTTCGCGGCATGGCCGACGTGTGCCTCACCGCGATCGGCGTGGAGACCTCGGCATCAGCCGTGGCGGCGCACTACGGCGCACGCGCGTCCGGCGGGGTGCTCGACGCATGGCTGCTGGCCGAGGAGGACGCCGCTCTCGCGGACGAGGTCGCGGGACGCGGCATCCGCTCGCTCGTCGCCCCGCTGTGGATGACCGATGCCGCGCGCTCGGCCGCGATCGCGGAGGCCGCGCTGGGCGCCGCGGGTCTCTGACGTGCCCGAGCTGTCCTGGTACGCGTGGGCGCTGCTCGGTGTCGCCGCCCTGATCGTCGGGCTGTCGAAGACCGCGGTGCCCGGCGCCGGGACCGTCGCCGTCGCGATCTTCGCCGCCGTTCTGCCCGCGAAGCAGTCCACCGGGACGCTCCTGCTGCTGCTCATCGTGGCCGACCTGTTCGCGGTGGCGATGTACCGGCGCCACACCGACTGGAGGACGCTGGCGCGGCTGGCGCCCGCCGTGGTCGCCGGCGTGCTCGTGGGAGTCGTCTTCCTGTGGTTCGCCGACGACCTGTGGGTCAAGCGCACGATCGGGGTCATCCTGCTCGCGGTGATCGCGATCACGCTGCTGCGGCGCCGCTTCGCCTCCGGCGTCACCGCGCCGGGTCCGCATCGGGTCGCTGCCGCGACGTACGGCACGCTCGGCGGGTTCACCACGATGGTCGCGAACGCCGCGGGGCCGGTGATGTCGATGTACTTCCTCGCCGCCCGCTTCGAGGTGAAGGCGTTCCTCGGCACCGCCGCCTGGTTCTTCGCGATCGTCAACCTCTTCAAGGTGCCGTTCTCGATCGGCCTCGGAATCATCACGGTGCCCGGGCTGCTCATCGACCTCGTCCTGGTGCCCCTGGTCGTGGTGGCGGCCTTCGCCGGGCGGCGGCTGGCCGACCGCATGCCGCAGCACGTGTTCGAGCGGCTCGTGATCGCCTTCACGATCGTCGGAGCCGTGTACCTGCTGCTCGGCTGAAGCGTGGCGGCGCGCCGCGCGTGGAGGACGAGATCAGGCGGATCGACGAGATCAGGCGTATTTCCGCCCGTTCCGCCTGCCCCGGTCGAATCGCCTGATCTCGTCGGCGAGAAGGAGCACGGCTCAGCGGCCGAGCACCGCCGCAGTGCGGGAGCCCAGGCCGAAGGCCCGTGCGGCCTCGAGCTGCGCGGCCGTGTCGACGTCGCGGCGAAGGGACGAGGCATCCGGGATCGGGAGTGCGGCGCAGCCGAGCGCGATGTGCCGCTCGAACGACCCCTCGCCGAACGCGGACACCCAGGCGACGCCGGCCGACGCCGTCACCAGGGTCGACCCGGTGCCCTCGGCGTCGGCGACCACGCCCTGGGGAACGAATGCCGCGGCCCGCAGTGCCGCCGCGAGCTCGTCGGGCCGGAGGGCGGGGAGGTCTCCGAGCAGGGCCGCGCGCGGCATCCGTCCCGCCGGATCGATCGCCGTCATGCCGGCAGCCACGGCGGCGTCGAGGCCGCGCGGCTCACCCTCGGGCACGAAGCGCAGCGCCGGGATCGTGGCCGACTCCCGCGCGAGGGCCGGATCGTCCGAGACGACGACGACCTGCAGCACGAGCTCGCACCGCGCGGCGGCCTCGATGGTGTCGAGGGCGATCGCGCGGGCGAGCTCGGCGCGGTCGATCCCCGGGACGTCGAGACGGGATTTGCCCAGCGTCGCGCGCTTGACCGGGATGACGACGATCCAGCGCGGGGACACCAACTCCTCAGATCCGGCGCGGGGCGCCGCCGATCCGGCGGATTCCTGTGCCGAACCCGCCGGATCTGAGGAGTTGGTGCGCGGCCTCCGGCGGAAGAGCGGGCTCACACGCCGTACTTCGCCCGCAGCCGCGGCAGGATCTCGACGCCGTAGCGGCGCAGGAAGGACTCCTGGTCGTGGCCGGGGTCGTGGAAGACCAGGTGGCGGAAGCCGAGATCGATGTACCAGGAGATGCGCTCGACGTGCTCGTCGGGGTCGTCCGACACGATGAAGCGCGAGGCGGCTCGCTCGATCGGCAGCTGCTCGCCGAGGCGCTGCATCTCGATCGGGTCGTCCACGCCCATCTTCTCGTCGGGGGTCAGCGCGAGGGGAGCCCAGAACCGGGTCTTCTCCTTCGCGGCCTCGATCGTCGTGTCGAGCGAGACCTTGATCTCCATGAGCGTGTCGATCGCGTCGGGGGCGCGTCCGGCCTTCTCGAGGCCCTCGTGCAGCGCCGGCAGCAGAGTGTCGGTGTACAGCTCGCGCTTCTTGCCGCTCGTCGTGATGAAGCCGTCGGCGATCCGGCCCGCGAGGCGGGTGGCGGCGGGCCCGGCGGCGCCGATGTAGATCGGCACCGGTTCGGGCAGCTTGTCGTAGATCGTGATGTTGCGGGCGTGGTAATACGTGCCGTCGAAGGTCACGCGGTCCTCGGACCACAGCCGGCGGATGAGGCCGATCGCCTCCTTGAGCCGCTGGAACCGCTCGGGCGGGTCGGGCCACGCGATGCCGAGGTTGGCCTCGTTGAGCGCCTCGCCCGTGCCCACCCCGAGGATCACGCGCCCCGGGTACATCACGCCGAGGGTCGCGAAGTCCTGCGCCACGACCGTCGGGTTGTACCGGAAGGTCGGGGTCAGCACCGACGTGCCGATGAGCACCCGCGAGGTCTTCGCGCCGAGCGCGCCGAGCCAGGGAACGGACGCCGGAGCATGGCCGCCCTCGTGCAGCCACGGCTGCAGGTGGTCCGACACGAACACCGAGTCGAAGCCGACCTCCTCGGCGAGCACCGAGAAATCGAGCAGCTCGGTAGGGCCGAACTGCTCGGCCGAGGCCTTGTAGCCGAAACGCAGCGGAACGGTCATGCGGAGCTCCCTTCGAGAGCGGGTTCGCGGTCGGGGCCGGCGTCGGGCCGGGCATCGGGCCGGGCGGGAGACTGCGCGGCGGGGCCGGCGGCCGGGAGGAATTCGGATCCGTCGGCCCGTGCGAGCCGCGCGCGGAACGCGTCGACCGTGCCGGGCCACAGCAGCGTCAGCCGTCCCGAGCGCTCGTCGACGTACCAGTTGCGGCATCCGCCGGTCATCCAGCGGGTGGATGCTGCAGCCCGTGCGATCTCGTCGGTGTAGGCGCGCTCCGCGTCGGGGTCGACGCGGAGCACCCGCCCCGCACGGGCGTCGAGCACGCGGGCGATGTAGCCGGCCTGCTCCTCGATCATGAGCACCGACGAGGAGTGGCCGAGCGACGCGTTCGGGCCGTTGAGCACGAACAGGTTCGGGAAGCCCGACACGACCGTCGAGGCGAAGGCCGTCATCCCTGCCGACCAGTGCGCGGCGAGCGTCTGGCCGCCGTCGCCGCGCACCAGCTCGGCATACGGCTGGCGGGTCGAGGCGAAGCCGGTGGCGAGCACGAGGGCGTCGACCTCGTGGCGGGAGCCGTCGGCGGCGACGAGGGTGGAGCCCTCGACGGCGGTGAGAGCCGTCGGCACGAGCGACACGGCCGCCGACGCGACGGCGGGGTAGAAGTCGTCCGAGAGCAGCACCCGCTTGCACCCGAAGGCGTAGTCGGGGGTGAGCGCGGCGCGGAGCGCGGGATCGGCGACCTGGCGCTCCAGATGCGCGCGCGCGACCGCCTCGGCCTCGGCCGCCGCGGCCGAGTCGCCGGACCGCGAGGCGAAGCGGGCCTCGCCCTCGGCGTAGAGGTCGGCTCGCAGAGCCTCCAGCGTCGCGGGGTCGGCGACGAAGCGGGCGCGGTCGTCGTCGGAGTAGGCGTCGCCGCCGCGGGGCACGATCCACGGCGCGGTGCGCTGGAAGAGCGTGACGTGCGCGGCCGTGCGCGCGAGCCGGGGCACGATCTGCACGGCGCTGGCGCCGGTCCCGGCGACGCCGACGCGGGCGCCGGCAAGCTCGGCCGAGTGGTCCCACCGCGCGGAGTGGAAGAGCGGGCCGGGGAAGTGCTCGAGCCCGGCGATCCGCGGGATGGTCGGCTCGGTGAGCCGTCCGCACGCGAGCACGAGCACGTCGGCGACGATGGTCTCGCCCGGCCCGTCGCCGTGCGGGGACCCGGTGCCGATGCGCCACACGCCGTGCTCGGCATCCCATTCGGCTCCCCGCATCGGCGTGCGCAGCCGCAGCCGGTCGCGCAGTCCCTCGGCGTCGACGACGCCCTCGAGGTAGGCGTGGATCTCGGCGCCCGCCGCGAACGTGCCGGACCAGTCCGGGTTCGGGTGGGTGGCGAAGCCGTACAGGTGCGCGGGCACGTCGCACGCGACGCCCGGGTAGGTGTTGTCGCGCCACGTGCCGCCGACCGCGCCCGCCCGCTCGAGGATGACGAACTCGCGGCGCCCCGCGCGCTGCAGCGCGAGCGCCGCGCCGATGCCGGCGAACCCGGCTCCGATGATCGCGACCTCGACGCGCGTCACGGCGTCGCTCCCGGCGGAGTGGTCCGGAGCGTCCGGTAGTCGGTGGTGCGCAGCCGGAACGGCCGGAACAGCCGCGCGGCGATGGCCGCGGCATCCGCCACCGGCAGTTCGAGGCCGTGCTCGATGCCCGCCTCGGGCTTGACGCGCCCGTCGAGCAGGGTGCCGCCGAGGTCGTCCGCGCCGGATTGCAGCAGGACCGCGGATGCCTCGCGCCCGACGCGCGTCCACGGCACCTGGAGGTGCGGGATGCTGCCCGACAGGGCGAGCCGCGAGACCGCGACCATCGCGCGGTGCTCGTCGAGCGGTGAGCGGCCGGTGACGAGCGGCACACCGCCGGACGGGCCGGGGAGCGGGATCGGCACGAACTCGGTGAAGCCGCCGGTCTCGGCCTGGATCCGTCGCAGCTCCTGGAGGTGGGCGACGCGCTCGGCCGCCGTCTCGACGTGGCCGTAGAAGAGCACGGACGTCGAGCGGAACCCGGCGCGATGCGCGGCCGTGATGGCCTGCACCCACAGGTCGATCTCGAGGTCGCCGGGGGCGACGAGCGCCCGCACCCGCTCGCTGAGGATCTTCACGCCGGTGCCGGGCACGGTGTCGACGCCGGCATCCCGCATCGCGGTGAGGGCGCCGTCCAGTCCGAGGCCGCCGCGGTCGGCGAGGTCGCGCACGTCCTGGGGGCGGTAGGCGTGGAGGTGGATCCCGGGGGCGGTCGCCTTCACGGCCCGCGCGAGGGCGAGGTAGCCGGCCGGATCCTCGGAGGCCGGCAGCAGCCCCTGCACGCAGAGCTCGGTGGCTCCGAGGGCGACCGCGTCGGCGGTGATCGCCGCGACGTCGTCGAGCGAGAAGGCCGTGGGGTCGGCGGTCGCCTCGCGGCGCAGCCCGCTCGAGGTGAGATTGCGGTTGACGACGAGGCTGACGGCCTCGCCGACGGTGTAGCGTCGCACGTCGTCGGCGGTCGCGGTGAGCGCGTCGAGGTCGGCGCCGGTCGCCTCGAGCAGCGTCACCCACTCGGCCTCGGCGAGCGCCAGTGGGTCGGACGCGGCCGTCTCGGCCAGCTTCCGGACGCCCGTGACCGCGCTCGGCCGTCGGAAACCGAGGAGATCCGGGGGGTTCGAGCCCGCCGGGGCCGCCGTGTGCGGCGGTTCTCCTGCGTTTTCGACACCCGACGGTGAATCGCCGGGGAGATTCGGGCGTCGCGGGCTACTCCGAACGGCCGATCCGGCCGTTTCTCCCCCCGATTTCACCGCCTCGCCGCTCGCCAGGACCCGGGCAAGGCCGGTCGCGGGGTCGGCGAGCGCGGCGACCGGGCCGCGCATGGCGGGATCCAGCCACGTCTCGGGGTCGCGGACGAACTCGGGATGCGCTGTCAGACGCTCCCGCAGCTCGTACCCGAGCTCGGCCGTGCGGGCGGCGAGGTCGTCGAGGTGCGGCCACGGCCGCTCGGGGTTGACGTGGTCAGCCGTGAGCGGCGAGACCCCGCCCCAGTCGTCGGCGCCGGCGCGGACGAGCAGGTCGAACTCCGCTGGGTCGGACAGGTTCGGCGGCACCTGGATGCGCATGCGCGGGCCCATCACGAGCCGCGCCACGGCGACCGCGGCGACGTACTCCCGCAGCTCGGCGTCGGGCGCCCCCTGCATCGCGGTGCGGGGCTTCGCGCGGAAGTTCTGGACGATCACCTCCTGCACGTGCCCCTGCGGGCCGGAGGGCCCGTCGACCAGGTGCCGCTCGTGCGCGTCGCGGATCGCCACGAGCGACTCCGCCCTGTCGCGCAGCGTCTCGCCGATCCCCACGAGGATGCCCGTCGTGAACGGGATCCGCTCCCGCCCGGCATCCTCGATCACGGCGAGGCGCAGGGCCGGGTCCTTGTCGGGCGATCCGAAGTGCACCTGCCCCGGCTCCTCGAACAGGCGGCGCGAGGTCGTCTCGAGCATCATGCCCATCGAGGGGGCCGTGGGGCGCAGCATCCGCAGCTCTTCCGCCGTCATCACGCCGGGATTCAGGTGCGCGAGCATGCCGGTCTCGGCGGTGACCAGGCGCGCGATGTGCCCGACGTAGTCGAGGGTCGAGGCGAAGCCGTGCTCGTCGAGCCAGGAACGAGCCTCGGGCCACCGGTCCTCTGGACGGTCGCCGAGGGTCAGCAGCACCTCGTTGCAGCCCATCGCCCGCCCTTGCCGCACGACGGCGAGCACCTGCTCGGGCGACATGTACGCCGGCTTGTGCTTCTTCAGCAGCTGACCGGGGGTGTCGACGAACACGCAGTAGTGGCAGCGGTCGCGGCAGAGCGTCGTCAGCGGGACGAAGACCTTGCGCGAGTAGGTGATCACGCCGGGACGACCGGATGCCTCGAGCCCGGCATCTCGCGACGCCCCGGCCAGTTCCAGCAGGCGCTCGAATTCCTCGCCCGTCGCGGCGAGCAGCGCGGCGGCCGCTGCCGCGTCGAGACGCTCGCCGGCCGCCGCGCGATCGAGGGCGAGGACGGTCTCCGGCGAGGAGGCGACGGTGGATGCCACGGAGGTCACCGATCAAGTCTCGCACCGCGCGCGCCGGAGGGGGCCGACCGATCGTTGCCCTCCTGTGAGCAAATGTCCCGGCGCGCGAGGGCGGGCGCTGGCAGACTAGAGCCATGGTGACCCTGCTGCTCGACTCGACGCGGCTCGAAGTCGTGCTGTCGGGGGCCGAGCGCGTCATGGCATTCCGCAAGGGGAATGTTGCGGTCGAGCGATCTGCGATCACGAAGGTCCAGCTCACCGACGACACGTGGACCTGGCTGCGCGGGGTCCCGAGCCCCGGCACGCACCTGCGCGGCGTGGTCGCGATGGGCACGTGGAAGTCCGCAGGCGGCGACGACTTCGTCGTCATCCGCAGGCACCGGCCGGGGGTGGTCATCGACCTCGAGGGCGATCCCGAGTACCAGCGGCTGATCCTGACCACGCGGCACGGCCTCGCGCTCGTTCAGGCGCTGCGCGTCGAGGTGGCCGAGGAGCCGGCCGACGTCGTCGAGATCGCCGCCGAGACAGGCGCGGTGCCCGTGCGCAAGCCCCGCACGCGCAAGGCGCCCGCGGCGGCGCCCGCGGTCTAGCGTCAGCTCACGTCGCGGCGCCAGCTGAGCAGGTGGCCGAGCACGACGAGCACGACGGCGTAGCCGAGCAGCACTGCGCCTCCGGCCCACCACTCGAGCGTCGACGACGAGTCCGCCGGCACCCCCATCGAGAACACGCTCGCGCCGGCGAGCGCGTCGCTCGCGGCGCCCGGAAGGTACCGCGTGTACTCGGCGAGTCCGTCCACGAACGCGGCTGCGGCACGGCCCACCGGCTCGAGGAACTGCGTGAACACGAGCACACCGACGATCGCGCCGACCTGGTTGCGCACGAGGGCGCCGACCCCGATGCCGATGAGCACCCACAGCACGTAGGCGAGCAGCATCCGCCCGAACTGAGCCCAGATCTCGGGCGACGTCAGCTCGGCGTCGAGGTCGTTGGCCAGGAGGAATCCCGCGGAGGCGCCGACGGATGCCGCGATGCCGACAACCCCGTAGAGCACGCCGAGCAGCACGCCGACGAGGAGCTTCGCCCACAGCACCCGGCCGCGCCGGGGCGTGGCGAGGAAGGTCGGGGTCAGGGTCTTGTGGCGGAACTCCGCCGTGACCATGAGCGTGCCGATCAGGAGCGGGAAGACGTAGCCGACCGCGGTCGCCGTGCTGTAGAGCGTGCCGGCGAGGCCATCTTCGGGAAGCGGCGGGGCTTCGCCGCCGAGTGAGCCCGTCGCCGCTGCGGCGAACACATAGCCCAGCACGGCGGCGGTGAAGCCGACGTAGACGGCGAGGACCAGGGCGAGGATCCACCACATCGCGGTGGAGAACTGCTTGGTCGTCTCGGAGCGGGTCGCCGCAGTCAGGCTCATCGGTGCTCACCGCCCTCGTGGTCGTCGTGCGCATGCTCGTGGTGCGCGGGCTCGTGCTCGCGTTCCTGCTCATGCTCGCCGGGTGGCTCCGGTGCGTCGCCCTCGCCGGCCGGGAGATCGGATGCCTCGTCCCCGGCGTGCTCGGCGCCGTCAGCCGGGCCGGCGGCGCCGGCGCTTGCGTCGAAGGCCGCGAAGAAGCGGTCCGCCTCGACGTCGGAGTCCGTCTTGACGTAGTCCTCCCAGGGGCGGTCCTCGTCGGCGGGCTCGTCTGGCGTCCGCTCGTCTGGCGTCCGCTCGTCCGGCGTTCCCTCGTCCGCGTCCTGCGGCGTGGGCTGCTCGGGAGCGTCGGCCGCTCGCTCGTCGTCGCCGAGGGGGATGACGTCGATGACTCCGGTGCTCGCGACGGCGAAGGACGCCGTACGGGTCTCGGGCTCGTGCGGCGCTTCGATGTCGGGCTCGATCTCGGCCTCGGGTTCAGCTTCGACCTCGACCTCGGGCTCGGCTTCGGCTTCGGCTTCGACCTCGGGCTCGGGCTCGGCTACGGGCTCGGGCTCGGGCTCGGCTTCGGGCTCGGCTTCGACTTCGGGCTCGACCTCGACCTCGGGCTCGACCTCGGGCTCGGGGGCGAGGTCGACCTCCGGTGCGATGTCGTCCTCGACGACCTCTCCCGCGGCCTCGGGGGCTTCAGCGGTGGCGTCCGCGGACTCCTCGGAGGCGGCATCCGGCGCCTGTTCCTCGGTCTCGGCGACCACGATCTGCCCGGACTCGATGGCGGGGATCACGTCGTCGCGCCCCGCGCCGGCGGCGCTCGCGTGCACGCGCACGCCGTTGACGAGGTCGAGGAAGACCTCCTCGAGCGCGGGACCGCGCTTGTGCAGCGACGACAGCGGCACACCCGCGGCGGCAGCGGCGAGTCCGACCGAGACGGGCTCGATACCCCGCACCGTGAGCCCCGAGCGGAGCACCTCGAACGGGATGCCGGCGGCGGTGAGCGCCGCGGCGAGAGCCGCACGGTCCGCCGAGTCCACGACCGTCGCCTGCTCGGCGGGGTCGGAGAGCTCTTCGAGGGCGCCCTGGAACACCAGGCGCCCGCGCGAAATGATCAGGAGCGCGTCGACGGTCTGCTGCACCTCGGTGAGCAGGTGGGACGACACGAACACGGTGCGGCCTTCGCGGGCGAGCTGCCGCAGGAAGCCACGGATCCAGATGATGCCCTCGGGGTCGAGCCCGTTGGTCGGCTCGTCGAGCACGAGCACCCCCGGGTCGCCGAGCAGGGCGTATGCGAGGCCGAGCCGCTGTCGCATGCCGAGCGAATAGCCGCCCACCTTGCGGCCCGCGGCATCCGACAATCCCACGAGGCCCAGCACCTCTTCGACGCGCGCCTTCGGGATGCGCGCCGCGTGCGCGTACACGGTGAGGTGTGCCGCACCCGTCCGCCCGGGATGGAAGCTGGATGCCTCGAGCACGGCGCCGACGGTCTGCAGCGGATTCTTCAGCTTCGCGTAGTGGACTCCGTCGATCGTCGCGGTGCCCGACGTGGGCTTCACCAGTCCGAGGAGCATGCGCAGCGACGTGGTCTTGCCGGCGCCGTTGGGCCCGAGGAATCCGGTGACCATCCCCGGTTCGACGCGGGCGGTGAAGTCCGAGACCGCGGTCACCCCGCCGAAGCGTTTCGTCGCGCCTGAGAACTCCAGCACCTGTCCTTGGGGCATGCCGAACCCTCTCATCGTCGCGAGCTACTTCCCACATCTTTGCGGAAAGTCGGCCCGGACGTGTGGAAGAGTCCCCAGGCGCGCCGCCTGGACCCGGCTCACGAGGCACCCGCACCGGGCGGCGCGGGTAACGTTGCGGACGTGACCGACGACTCCGCGCCCACCGTCCTCGCCCGTACCGGAGGCGGGCTCGGGCGGCTCACGCTCAACCGCCCGCGCGCGATCAACGCGCTCGATCTGGACATGATCCACCTGCTGCATGCGGCGCTGGACGCGTGGGAGCGCGACACCGAGGTCGACGTGGTGCTGCTCGACGGCGCAGGCGAACGCGGCCTGTGCGCCGGAGGGGACGTGCGCGGCCTCGCCGAGCGCGTGACCGGTGGACAAGCCCAGGAGTCGGCCGTGTTCTTCCGGGACGAGTACGCCCTCAACGCGCGAATCGCCGAGTACCCCAAGACCTTCGTCGCCTTCGCCGACGGGGTCACGATGGGCGGCGGCATCGGTGTCGCCGGCCATGCGGCGGTGCGCATCGTGACCGAGCGCTCGCAGCTGGCGATGCCCGAGACGCGCATCGGCTTCACCCCGGACGTGGGTGGAACGTGGCTGCTCGGGCGCGCGCCGGGCCGCCTCGGCGAGTATCTCGGTCTCACGGGCGCCGTCATGGACGCGAGCGACGCCATCTACGCCGGGTTCGCCGACCACTTCGTGCCGTCGGACCGCCTCGACGCCCTGCGGGACGCGCTCGAGACGCGGGCGGATCCGTCGAGCCCCACCGAGCTGGTGCTGCTCTTCGACGAGACCCCGCCGTCGTCGAAGCTGGAACGCGCGCGCTCGTGGATCGACGACGCGTTCGCGGCGGACACCGTGCCGGAGATCGTCGAGCGCCTGCGCGCACGCCCCGAGGCGAAGGCATCCGCCACCGCCGACCTGCTCGAGGAGCTGTCGCCCACCGGCCTCGCCGTGACGCTCGCATCGGTGCGGCGGTCCCGCGAGCTTCCTGGCCTGCGCGATGCGCTCGAGCAGGAGTACGGCCTGGTGATGTGGTTCGCGACGACCCAGCCGGACCTGCCCGAGGGCATCCGCGCGCAGGTGATCGACAAGGACCGGTCGCCGAAGTGGCAGCCCCCGACCCTGGCCGAACTCCCCGCCGACATCGCCGACGAGGCCCTCGCCTTCCGGCCCGACATTCCGCTCTGGGGCTGACGTCTTGTTCGACAGTCCGCTGTCCGCGTCGGCGTACGAGGTGCTGGGGGTCGATCCGCAGGTCGACGAGGAGGCGCTGCGCCGTGCCTACCGTCTGCGCCTGCGGCAGACGCATCCCGACACCGGCGGCGACGCGGCCGTGTTCATCCAGGTGCAGCGCGCGTGGGAGCTCGTCGGCACCGCCGAGGCGCGGGCGGCCTACGACCGCGGCCACGGCTTCGCCGAGGCGGCCCCGCCGGAGTGGTCGGGGTGGCGTGCGCCGGCCGCCCGCACCGACACGCGCCCCCGTGCCCGCTCGCACGGGCATCCCGGCGGGTGGCGTCGCGAACGCTACCTCACGCTCATCCGCGAATGGGCGGGGCGCGGGGTCACCCTCGAGGATCCCTACGATCCGGCTCTCGTGCGCTCGGCTCCGCAGCACCTGCGGCGACTCCTGGCCGACGCGCTCGCCGAGGAGGCCACTGCCCGCATCGTGGCGGACCTCGGCATGGGCTACACGGTCTGGCACGACGTCGACGCGTCGGGCCGGGACGCGGACCCCGACGCCAAGATCGACCACATCGTGCTGGGACCGAGCGGGCTGTACGGCATCCTCTCGGAGGACTTCGGCGGTCCGGTGCGGCTGCGCCGCGGCGAGCTCCTCGGCGACGGCGTCGCCGGCGCTCCCATCGCCACCCTCGTGGCGCGCATGCGCGGGATCGCGCGGGCGGCCGGCGTCCGCTTCAGCGGCGCGATCGTGGTGCTGCCCGACGACGATGTGATGCAGGTGATCGACGAGATCGGCAAGGTGCGCGGCATCCCCGTCGCCGTCGTCGGACGCGGCGCGCTCGCCACGGTCCTGCGACGCGGCATCACCGGAGCGCGGTCGATGGGCGGCAACGAGGTCTTCGACGTGCGCACGCGTCTGCAGCACGCCGTGCGCTTCGCGTAGGGGTCACCGCTCCCGGAAGGACCGCTCAGTCCGTGAGGCCGAACAGCTCGAGCGGGTGCGTGAGGCGCCACCATGCGCTCGGGCCCTCGATGTCCTCGGCGAGGCGCAGGTCGACCGTCGCGATGTCGAGCGGCCCGGTCACCGTGAGCGAGCCGACGGTGTCTCCCTCGTCCCGGCGATCGCCCAGTGCGTACGACGTCGACACGTCGCCGGCGCCGCCGTTCCACAGCACGACCGACGCGTCGTCGCCCGCCACGACGGCGACGTTCTCGCCCCACGCCGTCTCGACCGAACCGGCGAGCGTCCCGGCCGTCACCGAGGGCTTGAGCTGCAGCTCCTGCTCGAGCTGCGCGTAGAGCGCACGCGACGCCTCCAGCCGCGTCGCGTCGTCGGGCTGGCCGAGCACCGAGGCGAACAGCCGCACCGTCGTGTCGCCGATCGTGACGTCCTTCGCCGACAGCAGGTTCGACGTGGCGAGCGTGCCCGTCTTGATGCCGACGACCCCGGGGTCGGCGAGCAGTGCGTTGGTGTTCTGGACCAGGCCGGCGCCGGGGAGCTCGACGGACTGCTTCGCGACGATCTCGGCGATGACGGGATTCGCCATCGCCTTCTTAGCGAGGGTGAGCAGCGCCTCGGGAGTGGCAGCGTTGGCCGGGTCCATCCCGGTGGGCTCCACGACGGTGACGCCGGGGACGCCGTGGGTCTCCAGCCACGTCATCGCGGCGCTGGCGAAGACCGCGTCCGACGGGAACAGGTTGCCGGCCAGGCGGTCGGCGTAGTTGTTCGCCGACCCGACGAGCATGCCCTCGAGCAGCTGGTACTGCGTCAGCGCGCCGTCCACGGGGACGTCGAGCGCCGATTCGCCCGCCGCCAGGTAGTCCCAGTACTCGGCGGAGTCGGCCCAGCCGAAGCGGAACTCCGGACCCTGCTCCCCGACCGCGAGCGGCATCTCGTCGAGCACGACCAGCGCGGTGACGAGCTTCGTGATGCTGGCGATCGACGCGGGATCGGAGCCGGATGCCGCGGCCCCGGGGACTCCGCCGACGGTCACCGCCGCGCTGCCCGCCGCCGGCCAGGCCGGGGTCGTGGCCGGCGCGGGCACGGGCTGGACGGCGACCGCGGTCACCGTCGGAGCGACCGCGTGCAGGGGCCAGGCGAGCGTCGTCGCCGCGTACGCGCCCAGCACGCCCGCGATCGCGAGCGTCGGAACGATGACGCCGGCGCGCAGCAGCGACCGCCGTGGAGGGTCGCTGAGGAGGTCGGCCTCGACCGGGATGTACGACGCCGAGGCGCCGGCGAGGTCGGCCGGAAGGGCGGGCCGGGCCACGGCGTCCTCGTCGACCCACGTCAGCGCCATGCGCCGGGCGCCGGGTGCGGATGTCGCGGGGGCGGCGACGGAGCCGCTCTGGGCGGCTGACGGCACTGCCGCGGCGTCCAGCGTCATCACGCCGTCGGGCTCGGCGCCGGCCGGTGAGACAGGGAACTCGCCGGTCGCGGCACGCCGCGCACGGCGGGTCGCGACGGGGGCGTCATCCAGTGTCACCCGCTCAAGATACCGCGGCCCAGCGCGTATACTCGTCCGCACAACCACGGGAGTCCGGTGAGCCGGGCTGAGAGGAAGCGACCCACGCTTCGACCGTCGAACCTGATCCGGATCATGCCGGCGCAGGGAGGAGTTCACATGCACGCATCCGCGTCCGCCCCCCCGTCCACCGAGGCTCCCGCCTCGCGGGCCCCGCACCCGTTCCGGTGGCGCGTCGTCGACATCGTCGTCGCCGCTGTCATCGGCGTCGCATCCGGCCTCGTCTTCCTGCTGTGGAACGTCGCCTACCGCGGCCCGAGCGCGCTCCTCGAGCCGCTCCTGCCCGGCCTCCAGGGCCTGCTCGACGGTCCGTGGCTCTTCGCCGGCGTCCTGGGTGCGCTGATCATCCGCAAGCCCGGCGCCGCCGTCTTCACCGAGGTGGTCGCCGCCGGCGTCTCGGCGCTCACGCTGGTGGGCAACACGTGGGGCGCCTTCCTCACCCTCGAGGCGGGCCTCATCCAGGGACTCGGCGCCGAGCTCGTGTTCCTGCTCTTCTTCTACCGTCGCTGGTCGCTCCCGGTCGCCGTCCTGGCCGGCATCGGCGCGGCGCTCGCCGGCGGCGTGAACAACCTGCTGCTCTGGTACGCCGGCGCCGACCTGTCGTTCGTCGTGGTGTATCTCGTGAGCACCTCGATCTCGGGCGCCGTCGTCGCAGGCCTGCTCTCCTGGCTGCTCGCGCGGGGCCTCGCCGCGACGGGCGCGCTCGACCGCTTCGCCTCGGGCCGCGAGGCCCGCGCCCGCGTCTAGCCGCGTGACCGGCGACCTGCCCCGGCCCGCCGCCGTCGAGGCGCGCGGGTGGGGCTGGCGTCACGCGTCGCGTCATGCGTGGGCGGTGACGGATGCCTCGTTCCGCATCGAGCCCGGTGAACGGGTGCTGCTGCTCGGGGCATCGGGCGCGGGGAAGTCGACGCTCCTCCACGGCCTGGCCGGGGTGCTCGGCGGCGAAGAGGAGGGCGAGCAGGCCGGCGAGCTGCTCATCGACGGCGTCCCCGCCGGGAGGGCTCGGGGACGGGCGGGTCTGGTGCTGCAGGATCCCGATGCGCAGGTGATCCTGTCGCGCGTCGGCGACGACGTCGCGTTCGGCTGCGAGAACCTCGGGGTCCCGCGCGACGAGATCTGGCCGCGGGTGCGCGCGGCCCTGGACGACGTCGGCCTCGACGTGCCCCTCGATCGCCCGACCAAGGCCCTCTCGGGCGGCCAGAAGCAGCGTCTCGCTCTGGCCGGGCTGCTGGCCATGCGGCCCGGACTCCTGCTGCTCGACGAGCCCACGGCGAATCTCGATCCGCACGGGGTGGCGGAGGTGCGCGATGCCGTGACGCGCCTTGTCGACGCCTATCGCGCGACGCTCGTCGTCGTCGAGCATCGGGTCGACGTGTGGCTTCCCGTCGTCGACCGCGTCATCGTGCTCGGCGAGGGCGGCGTGATCGCCGACGGTGCGCCGCGGACGGTGCTCGGCGACCAGGGTCCGTCGCTCGCCGCGCGCGGGGTGTGGGTGCCGGGCATTCCGCCGGCGCATCCGGCCGCTCCCGCTGGCCCGCCCGGCCCCGCCCTGCTGTCGGCGTCGGGGCTCGCCGTGCAGCGCGTGGCGGGGCATCCGGTCGCGTCGGGTATCGACCTCGCTGTCCGCTCGGGAGCGGCCCTTGCCGTGACGGGCCCGAACGGGGCGGGCAAGTCGACCCTCGGCCTGACGCTCTCGGGGCTGCTGGCTCCGGCATCCGGCTCCCTCGTCGCCCACGGCGAGCTCGCGGCGGCGGCGGGCGACGCGCCGATCCGGTGGACGTCGCGGCAGCTGCTCACGCGGATCGGCACGGTGTTCCAGGACCCGGAGCACCAGCTGCTCGCGAAGACGGTGCAGGAGGAGCTCGAGGTCGGCCCGCGGGCGCTCGGCCTGCCCGCCTCCGAGACGGCCGCGCGGGTCGGCGAGCTGCTGGAGCGGCTGCGGCTGGCGTCCCTCGCGCGCGCCAATCCGTACACGCTGTCGGGCGGCGAGAAGCGCCGGCTGACGGTCGCTGCCGCGCTCGCGACCGCTCCCCGCGTGCTCGTGCTCGACGAGCCCACCTTCGGGCAGGACGCCCGCACGTGGGCGGAGCTCGTCGCCCTCCTGGCCCGGCTGCGCGACGAGGGATCGGCGATCGTCGCGGTCACCCACGACCTGGACGTCGTGGCGGCCTTGCACGCCGAGCGATTCGAACTCCCTGCGGGAGGTGCTCCGTGACCCTCCTCGACGCCCATGCGCGCTCGAGCCGGATGTCGCGGGTGAACCCCGTGGCCAAGCTCGGTGCGGCCGGGGCCATCACGGTGCCGCTCGTGCTGACGCTCGACGTGGTGTCGGCATCCGTCGCCCTCCTCCTCGAACTGCTGCTCATGCCGCTCGCGGGCCTCGGCTGGCGCGAGTTCTGGGCGCGGACCTGGCTGGTCTGGGCGCTCGCGCCGCTCACCGGGGTGACGATCGCCCTCTACGGCCGCACGAGCGGCGCGGTGTACGTCGACTGGCTCTTCGTCACCGTGAGCGAAGGGTCTCTCGTGCTCGCGCTGGCCACGACGATCCGCGTGCTGGCGATCGCGCTGCCGTCGGTCGTCCTCTTCGCCAGCGTCGACCCGACCGACCTCGCCGACGGCCTGGGCCAGGTGCTGAAGCTGCCCGCGCGGTTCGTCCTCGGCGCGCTCGCGGGACTGCGGACCGTCGGGCTCTTCCTGGACGACTGGCGCTCGCTGGAACTGGCCCGGCGCGCGCGCGGCGTGGCCGATCGCGGACGCCTGCGCCGGTTCCTCGGCATGGCCTTCGCGCTGCTCGTCCTGTCGCTGCGCCGCGGGACGAAGCTCGCCACCGCGATGGAGGCCCGGGCGTTCGGCGCCCCGGGCCGCCGCACCTGGGCGCGGGTGTCACGGTTCGGCGCCGCGGAGTGGTCCCTGATGGCCGTCGGCCTGGCCATCGCGCTCGTCGCGACGGCCGCCGCCGTCGCGGCCGGCACGTGGAACTTCATCCTCGGCCCCGGGGTGTGACGCGGCCCGGCGGCCGCGGCGGGTCAGCCCCCGGCGACGAGGCGCTGGTAGGCCGGCTGGAGGGCGGGGAAGTACGCGGACCAGGCCACGGTCGCGGCATCCCGTCCCTTGTGCACCGCGACCAGCCGGTCGAGGTAGTACTCCCACCCCGGCCCGATGGAGCCGACGTCCTCGCCCGGGTTGAGGCGCTGCCCGAAGACGAGCAGCGTGGCCTCCCCCTTCTCGATCAGCTCGAACCACAGGTGCCATGACCCGCTCGCGGCCGAGGTGTCGCCCGCGAAGCGCCGGGGCGGGTCGCACTCGAGGATCGTGTACTCCTCGGGCGCGACATCCTCGCCCTCGGACGTCATGAAGAACGCGATGCGCCCGGTGGCGGGGTCGCCCTCCCAGCGGCCGATCCAGCGCTCGAGGCGCGACGACTCGGTGAGCTCGCGCCACACCTCGGCGGCGGGTGCCGCGAACGTGCGGGTGAGGACGAGATTCGGATGGCCGTCGATGTCGGTGACGGTGCCCGTGATGTCGGTGCGGTCGGTCATGTCGCGTTCCAGAGCTCCCGGTAGTACGAGAGGCGCGGGCGATCGGGGTCGACGCCGTACGCCTCGATGAGGGCGTCGTCCCATCCGGGTCCATAGTTCCACTCGGTGCTCATGGACGCCACGGCGATGTCGGCCCACCGGTCGCCCGCGCCGAGCTGGCCGAGGTCGACGTGCGCCAGCCAGCGGCCGTCCTCCCCGATGAGGGTGTTCGGGCAGCACGCGTCGGCATGGCACACGACGAGCCGGTCGATCGGCGGCGCGTCGCGCAGTGCATCGGGGACGCGGATGCCGCGTGCCTCGGCGTTCGCGATGCGCGCGGGCACGCTCCAGTCGAAGGGGCAGTGCTCGACCGGCAGGGCCTCGTGCAGCGCACGGAGCCCCTCACCCACTGCGCGGACCGCCGCGGCGGGCTCGGCGATCCAGCGCGGCGCGACGGCGCTCCGGCCCGGCAGAGCCTGGGTCACGAGCCACTCGTGCGTGGCGTCCGAGCCTTCTTCCAGCACGTGCGGCACCCGCGTGAAGGCGCTCGCCCAGGTGAGTCGCTCGGCCTCGCCGGCGAGCGAGGACTCGGCGTTGCGGGGACCGTGCTTGATGTAGCGCTCATCGTCCGTGCGGAAGGTCAGCCCGCCGTACTCGTTGCGCCAGACCGGCGAGAGGGCGGCACCGCGGGCGAGCTCGCGCACGCGCGCCGGCACGTCGACCGGATCGAGGGGGATCGACATCCATCAGCCCTCGTCCGGATCGTGCACCGTCACCATGTCACCATGATGCCCCGCCGACTACGCTGGGCGTGGCATCCGGTTCGATCGTGAGACTCAGTCCCGCGTACAGTGGGATGCAATGTCTCGGCAGTTCGAAGGAGAACGCATGGACCTCAGCGGTTCCTCCGCCCTCGTCACGGGCGGCGCCAGTGGGCTGGGCCTCGCCACCGCCCGGCGCCTCGCCGCCGCGGGCTCCACGGTCACGATCGTCGATCTCCCCGGCTCCTCCGGCGCGGAGGTCGCAGCCGAGCTCGGCGGAGAGTTCGCCGCGGCCGACGTGACCGACGCCGCCCAGGTCGCCGCGGCCGTCGAAGTCGCCGCCGCGGCGGGCCCGCTGCGCGTCGTCGTGAACAGCGCCGGCATCGCTCCGCCCCCCAAGGTGCTCGACC
>NZ_JAYRDE010000018.1:0-35036 GCF_041909575.1 Microbacterium sp.
TGTCGATCGACACCGACGGCGGCACGGGGAAGCGCGACCAGCGGTCGAGGGTGGCGAGCATGTCTTCGGCGTCGTGCCCGGCCGCGCGGGCGTTCCACAGACCGAGCCGCGTGATGCGGTACGTGTGGATGTGCTCGGGGGCGCGCTCCAGCTCGGCGAAGATCGCGAGCTCGTGGCGCGCGCTCTCGGCGTCGGGGTGGGCGACTTCGAGCAGCACGGTGCGATCGCTCTGGACGATGAGGGGGCCGTCAGCCATAACGTGCCAGTCTAATCAACTCGCCGGCCGGTCAGGCCGGGCGCACGCTGATGATGCTCGACACCGGCAGCGTGCGCTCGATGTCGGCCGCCCGATCGCGGCCGCGGAGGCGACCGCCGCCCAGGCCCGACGCCTCGAGCGTCAGCGCCCGCTCCGAGCCGTCCGGCATCCGCACGACGACGACGATCTCGCTGCGCGCGCGCACCGCCTGCTCCAGCTCACGGCCGAGCCAGCCCTCCTCGCCGTCGGTGCCGTGGCCGCCGCGGAGGGTCGAGATCACGCGCTGGTAGGTCTGCGCCGCGGTCGGCGGCGGCGGGGGTGCGGCGGCAGAGGTGCGACGCCGCACGAGTTCGGGTGCGCCCGCCTCGTCGATCGCGACCACGGGGTAGCGGGCGTCGGCGAGGGTCCAGTAGACGGCGTCCCGCGCCACGCGCGACACGAGAGCGTCGCCGTCGCGCAGCAGGCCGAGGGGGCGCAGAGCCTGATCGATCGCGATCGTGTCGCGCAGGGCGGCGTCCGAGGTCTCGATGCGCGTGCGATCGGATGCCGCATCCCCGCCGACGCGCACCAGCCCGTGCCGGACCGCCGTGCTCTCGATGAGGTAGGCGAGGGGCTGCGGGATGCCGGTGAGGGAGAGCTCCGACAGGAACGCGGTGATCGACCCCGCGGTCTCGCCCTCGGTCATCCCGGCGCCCAGCGACTCGGCGGTGAACCGGTAGGTGGATGCCTGCGCCCGCGATTCGCGCAGCGCGATGCCGCGCAGCCGGAGGTCGAGCGCCGGCGCGAGGGGGCCCGGCGCGATGGCCGTGAGGTCCGCCTGCAGGTACACGCGGTCGATCTCGGCGGGAAGGAGTGCGGCGAGGTGCGAGGGGTCGGCATGCGCGCCCTGCCGGAGGGCGGCGGTCCAGGCGAACTCGGCGGGGTCGGGCGCGAGCAGCCCCCACTGCACGCCGATGCGGCGCAGGCGCGCCACACGGTGCGGCCAGTCCGGATCGAGGGGGTACGCCGAGTCCCAGAGCGCCGGGTCGACGACGCCGCCGTCGGGCGTGCGCAGGCCCTCGGGCAGGGCGGCCCGGAACCCTTCGGCGATGCTGACCCATCGCTCGGTGGTCGGCGCTGCGAGCCAGAGTTCCCCGGCATCCGTCACCAGCCAGCTGCGCTCTGCCGGCACCGCCAGGCCCGCCGCGCCCGCCGCGGCGAGCAGATCCTCGAGGTCGTCCTCGTCGCCGAGCGCGCCCGCTTCGGTCAGCCGCTTGCGGTCGGCCGCGGTCACCGACCCCGCGCCGGTGCGGGTGAAGGGCACATGCAGACCCGCGAGCAGCACGTCGGCCAGGGAGCCGGCAGTGGTGAAAGCGCGTTCAGCGGCCGCTGCGGCCGCACGATCGTCGGCCGGCACACGCGGCGGCGACGCCTCGTGGGGAGCGAACGCCGACGGGTGAGCCGCGACGAGCGCCTCGACCCGCTCGGTCACGGCGCCATACGGCCGCGCGTCGTCGCGGATCAGGCCGAGGTCCGCCAGCACCGGGTGACGTGGCGCACCCTCGCCCGCGAGGGACGTGAGCGCGGAGCGGGGAAGGCGTGCGAGCGCGCGGTCGATCGATGCCGGATCCAACAGCGCTTCGGCGGCGTCGAAGAAGTCGCTCCAGGTCGCGGAGGCGGAGATGCCGCGCGCGGCGAGCGTCGCCGCCAGGGCGGCGTCGTCGCGCCCCGCGAGCCATGTCGCGAGCGCGCGCTCGTCGGAGACCACTCAGCCTCCTCGGTTGGCCCGAGCCCTTCGCACGAAGCTCATGATCAGCACGGCGAGCATCATCGCGAAGGCGACGATGGGCGCGATGTAGACCAGCACTCCCACGAGGGGCCAGACACCCGATGCCATGTCGGCGCCGGACGCCGAGGCGATCATGATCGCGAAGAAGCTGAGGATCGAGAGCACGAGGAGGCCCAGCGACATGAAGGCCAGGATGCGGTCGATCCGGCGGACGGGGACGTCCTCGCCGGGGGTGTTCGTGCTCATCTGGCTCAGCCTAGCGGCAGGCCGCGGTCTCCGACGCCGGTTGCCGTAGGCTGGGGGAGGGGATCGTGCGATCCCAGTTCCGTCATGCCCGCCGTCTCACGGCGCACTACACAGCGAGGTCTCCATGCCCACCGGCAAGGTCAGGTTCTACGACGAGGAGAAGGGGTTCGGCTTCATCACCACAGATGACGGCCAGGACGTCTTCCTGCACGCCACGGCCCTGCCCGCAGGCACTCCCGCCCCCAAGGCGGGGACGCGGCTCGAGTTCGGCGTCGCCGACGGCAAGCGCGGGCTGCAGGCCCTGTCGGTGCGGGTGCTCGAGGCGCCGGTGAGCCTGGCCAAGCGCTCGCGCAAGCCGGCGGACGACATGGCGATCATCGTCGAGGACCTGGTGAAGCTCCTCGACGGCATCGGCGGAGACCTCCGCCGCGGTCGGTACCCCGCCGGCGCCCACGCCAAGAAGGTCGCCGCCGTGCTGCGCAAGGTGGCCGATGAACTCGACGCCTGATCCGGCCGAGGCTCCCACCTCGCCCGCGCCCGCCGCGGAGGAGGTCGGGGAGAGCGTCGAGCGGACCCTCGACGCGCCCGTCGCCGACCCCGATCCCGCGCTGCTCGAGGCACACGCGCTCGCGCTGTCGGCGTTGGCGGAGATCACGCCGGCGGCGACGGTCGGCGATGCCGCCGGCTACCGCGTCGAACCCGACGGCGTCGTGTCGCTGCGGTTCGAGAATCGGCTCTCGGGCTATCCGGGCTGGTTCTGGACGGTGAGCCTGGCACGCGTCGAGGGCGCCGAGCCCACCGTGCTCGAGGTCGAGCTGCTGCCCGGCGACGACGCGCTCCTCGCCCCGGACTGGGTGCCGTGGGCGGTGCGTCTGGCCGACTACCAGGCCGCCCAGGTCGCGCTCGCCGAGGCTGCCGATGGCGCGGAGGACGAGGACGCCGACGAGCTGGACGATGTCGACGACCTCGACGCGGCTGACTTCGACGACGACGGATCGCCGATCCTCCACGCCGGCGACCTCGACGGCGTCGACATCGACGAGCTCGACGAGGACGCGGACGACGACGACACCGACGACCTCGACGACGAGGACTCCGACGAGGACGAGGACGCGGACGACTCGGACGATGAGGACGACGACTCGGACGATGAGGACGAAGACTCCGACGACGACGAGGACGACTGAGGTCGGCTCGGCGGCGGGCGCGGCTCGCCCATCCGCCGCGCTAACTCCTCAGTTCTGCGCGGTTCGCGCCACGGCGCCGGCCGGAAGCGGGGCGAGGGCGCCCGTGTGTGAGGAGTTCGTGCAGCCGACCTGCGTCGCCAGATCGCCAGCCCGCGGACACGTCGGCTCGGGGCGCCGCGCCCGGCGTCAGCCGGTGAGCGCGGCGGCGGTCGCGAGGTCGGGCGCCGGCTCGTCCGCACCGTCCACGACCGTGAAGCGCGCGCTCAGGAGCACCTCGTCGCGTGAAGACGGTCCGACCAGGAGCTCGAACTCACCGGACTCGACGACACGGCGGCCCGCGGCATCCACGATCGTGCAGTCGGCGACCGCGATCTCGAGCACGACCGCTGCCTCCGCGCCCGGTTCGACGTCGACGACGGTGAAGCCCTTGAGCTCCTTGTCGGCCCAGCTGACCGACGTCACGCTGTCGCGCACGTAGGCCTGCACGACCTCGCGGGCCGGACGCGAGCCGGTGTTGCGCAGCGTCACCGTGGCGCGCACCGTGTCGGCCTCGTGCACGTCGGCGTCCTCGATCCGCAGGTCGGAGTACTCGACGGTCGTGTACGACAGTCCCTCTCCGAACGCGTGGGCGGGACTCTGCGTGAGATCGGCGTAGCGCGTGCCGTGCTGGCCGCGCACCTGGTTGTAGTACGTCGGCTGCTGTCCCACGTGACGGGCGAACGAGATCGGCAGTCGCCCGGACGGCTCGATCAGCCCGAGCAGCAGCTCGGCGATCGCGCGCCCGCCCTCCATGCCGGGGTTCGCCGCCCAGACGAGGGCGGCGGCATCCGTCACCGATCGGGGCAGCACCAGCGGCTTCGACGCGAGCAGGACCACGACGAGCGGTGTGCCGGTCGCCACAAGGGCGTCCAGGAGCGCCTGCTGACCGCCCAGCAGCTCGAGGGTGGCCGTCGACCGGCCCTCGCCCACGAGCTCGACGCGATCGCCCACGACGGCGACGACGACGTCGGCCGCCTCGGCCGCCGCGACCGCCTCGGCGATCATCTCGGCGTCGGCGAGAGCGGGCACCACGACCTGCGGCCGGGGCTGGCCATCGGGGAAGAAGACGCCCGCCGGATCCTCCTCGAGGGTGAGGATGCCGGCACCCTGCGCGTGGGAGACGTCCCAGGTCGACGGAGCGTGGGCGCGAAGCCCGTCGAGCACCGTCGTGATGAGCTCGCGGGGCTGGCCGTCGGGAAGCCAGTCGACCTGGCCCGACGATCCCGCCCAGTCGCCGAGCTGCGTCTGCGCGTCGTCGGCGAGCGGCCCCACCACCGCGATGCGGCGGGGAGCCCGGTCGGTGCCGAGGGGGAGGGTCAGGTCGGTGCGCAGCAGCACGAGCGAGCGACGGGCGGTCTCGAGGTTGAGCGCGACGTGCGCGGCGCTGCCGATCACCGTCTCGATGCGCCCGGCGTCGGGGAGGCGGGGGTTCTCGAACAGGCCGAACTCGAACTTCAGGCGCAGGATGCGCGACACCGCGCGGTCGAGGTCGGCCTCGACCATGAGCCCGCGCTCGATCGCCAGGAGCGCGCCGTGGAAGAAGCCCGGCGTCGTCATGACCATGTCGTTGCCCGCCTTGACCGCGGCTGCCGCGGCGTGGGCGTAGTCGGGCTGCACCTTCTGCTCCCACACCATGCGGCCGACGTTGTCCCAGTCGGTGATGAGCGTGCCGGTGTAGCCCCACTCGCCGCGGAGCACGTCGTTCAGCAGCCAGTCGTTGACCGTGATGGGCACGCCGTCGGTGGTCTGGTAGCCGAGCATGAACGTGCGGCATCCCTCGCGCGCGACGCGCTCGAACGGCGGCAGGAACCACGACCGCAGCTTGCGGCGCGAGATGTCGGCCTCGCTCGCGTCGCGGCCGCCCTGCGTCTCGGAGTAGCCGGCGAAGTGCTTGGCCGTCGCGAGGATCGCGTCGGGGTCGTCGAGGCCGCCGCCCTGGTATCCGCGCACCATCGCCGCGGCGAGCTCGCCGATCAGGTGCGGGTCCTCCCCGAAGGTCTCGTCGATGCGTCCCCAGCGCAGGTCCCTCGCGATGCAGAGGACGGGCGAGAAGGTCCAGTGGTTGCGGGTGGCCGACACCTGTGCGGCGGTCGCCCGGGCGACCTGCTCGACCAGCGCGGCATCCCACGTCGCCGCCATGCCCAGCTGCGTCGGGAAGACCGTGCCGCCCTCCCAGAACCCGTGCCCGTGGATGCAGTCCTCGCCGACGAGCAGCGGGATCCGCAGGCGGGTCCGCAGCGTCAGGTCCCGGGCGCGCAGCACGCGGGCCGGGGAGGCGTGCAGGATCGATCCGGCGTGCATGCGCAGCACCTGATCCTCGAGATCCTCGCGGGCGTCGAGCTGCAGCATCTGCCCGACCTTCTCCTCGAGGGTCATGCGACCGAGCAGATCGGCGATCCGCGCCTCGACCGGGAGTTCGGAGTCGAGGTAGGGCAGGTCGGTGGTCACTGATTCTCCTGTCGGGATGTCGCGGGCTCGGGGCGGACGGCCGTGACGGTGTCGTTGACGTTCATGCCCTTCTTCTTGAGGGCCCGGGCGCGCTCGCCGGCGGAGCGCAGACGCGGATTGACGTACTCGTCGATGCCGAAGTTGATGAGCGAGAGGGCGACGCCGATCGCGGCGATGCACAGGCCCGGGGGCACGTACCACCACCACTGGCCCTGGCGGAACGCGCCCTGCGCGCTCGCCCAGTTGAGGATCGTCCCCCAGTTGTAGGTCGTGACGGGGATGATGCCGATGTACGACAGGGTGGTGAGCCCGATGATCGCGGCGGTCACGGTGCCGACGAAGCTCGCCGCGATGAGCGCCATGAGGTTCGGGAGCATCTCGACGGTGATGATGCGCCGCAGCGGTTCGCCGTTGGCGCGCGCGGCCTGCACGAAGTCGCGGCTGCGCAGCGACATCGTCTGCGCGCGCAGCACGCGGGCGCCCCAGGCCCAGCCGATGAGGCCGAGGACTCCCGCGATCAGGATGAGGGGCGGGTCCTCGAACATCGACGCCACGATGATGATCAGGGGGATGCCGGGGATCACGAGGAAGACGTTGGTCAGCGCCGACAGGCCCTCGCTGCGCCAGCCGCGCAGGTAGCCCGACATCACGCCGACCACGATCGCGATGACGGTGGCGATGATCGCGGCGAGGAAGCCCACCACGATGACGCCGCGGGTGCCGTGGATGACCTGGCTCAGCACGTCCTCGCCGATGTGGGTCGTGCCCAGCCAGTGCGCGGCCGACGGCGGCTGGAAGCGCGCCGTGTTGTCGACCTTCGTCGGCGAGTACGGGGCGAGCACGTCGGCGAAGATCGCGACGAGCACGAAGAACCCGAGGATCACCAGGCCCGCGACCGACTTGCGGTTGCGGAACATCGCGAACGCCGAGCCCAGGCGTGTCCAGAAGGTGGGCCTCGTCGGGGTGCCGCCCGCGGCGGGGCCGGGACGGCGGACGGTGGCCGTGGCGGGCGTGTTCGCCGCGCGCGGCGAGGTGGTGTCGGTGACGATCGTCTCCATTGCTCAGGCCTCCGTCTGGCGCGTGCGCGGGTCGAGGAATCCGTAGGCGACGTCGGCCAGGAGATTCGCCAGGAGAACCGAGACCGTGAGCACGAGGAACACCCCCTGCATCAGCGCGTAGTCCTTGGCGTTCGTGGCATCCAGCAGCAGCTTGCCGACGCCGGGATAGCTGAACACCACCTCCATCACGATGGTGCCGCCGACGATGAAGCCCAGCGCCAGCGCGAAGCTCTGGATCTGCGGCAGCACCGCGTTGCGCGCAGCGTAGCGCCACAGCACGCGGTCGTTCGGCATGCCCTTGGCCTGCGCGACCATCACGTAGTCCTCGTCGAGGACCGTGAGCATCATGTTGCGCATGCCCAGCATCCAGCCGCCGAGCGAGGCGACGATGATGGTCGCCGCCGGGAGGAACCCGTGGTGGAACACATCGCCGATGAACTCCCACGACCACTCCGGCGTCACGCCGACGCCGTAGGCCTTGCCGATCGGGAACCAGCCCAGCGATACGGAGAACACCGAGATCGCGACCAGTCCCAGCCAGAAGTAGGGGATGGTGCTGAGGAAGGTCGTGATCGGGATGAGCGCGTCGAGCCGGCTGCCGCGGCGCCAGCCGACGATCGCGCCGCCGATGGTGCCGATCGCGAACGCGATGAGCGTCGCGAAGCCGACGAGGCCCACCGTCCAGATCAGCGACTGGCCCACCACCTCGGTGACCGGGCGCATCCCGTGCAGCAGCGAGATGCCGAGGTCGCCGCGGAGGAGGAGGCCCCAGTAGTCGAGGTACTGCTGCCAGAGCGAGGCGTCGCTGTCGAGTCCGAGGAGGCTCCGCAGCGCTTCGGCGGCCTCGGGGGTGACGTTGCGGTTGCGGGCGAGGTACGCCGTCACCGCGTCCCCCTTCATCAGTCGGGGCAGGAAGAAGTTGATCGTGATCGCCGCCCACAGCGTGAAGAGGTAGAACAGGACGCGATTCGCCAGGAAGCGCCACGGGACGCGGGCACGGGACTTCACCGCGCCGGTCGCCGTCGTGCCGGCCTCGACAGCGTCGAAGTCCGGGGCCGGGAGCTGGGGAGCGACGGCGCTCATCTTTCACCTCCGAGGATGCCGGCTGCGTGGGCGAAGTAGGAGTCGGGGTCGGGGGACGCGGCACGCAGCTCGCGGGTGTACGGGTTCTGCGGGCGCAGGATCACGTCGTCGGCGGGACCGCGTTCGACCACCCGCCCCTGATTGAGGACGAGGATCTCGTCGCTGAAGTGACGCGCGGTGGCGAGGTCGTGGGTGATGTACAGCACACCCAGCCCGTGCTCGCGCTGCAGGTCGGCGAGGAGGTTGAGCACCCCGAGGCGGATCGACACATCGAGCATCGAGACCGGCTCGTCGGCGACGAGGAGCCGGGGGCGGGATGCCAGGGCCCGGGCGATCGCGACGCGCTGGCGCTGGCCGCCCGAGAGCTCGTGCGGCCGGCGGTCGATGACCGCATCGGCGTCGAGCCGCACCCGGCCGAGCAGACGGCGCACCTCGTCGTCGAGCTGTTCCTTCGGCACGACGTCGTCGAGCTCGAGGGGCCGCTGGATGGCGTAGCGGATCGAGTGGTAGGGGTTCAGCGACGCGAACGGATCCTGGAACACCATGCGCAGCTGCTGGCGATAGGCGCGCAGGCCCTTGCCGCGGCGGGGGATGGGCTGGCCGTCCAGGCGCACCTCGCCGCTGGTGGGCGTCTCGAGCTGCGTGAGGATCTTCGCGATCGTGGACTTCCCGCTGCCGGACTGACCCACCAGGCCGATCGTCTGGCCCGAGCGGAGGGTGAAGCTCACGTCGTCGAGCGCCTTGATCTGGCCGGCGCCGCGCACGGCGTACGCCTTCGTGACGCTGTCGAACTCGAGGACGGTCATCGGTGGACCACCCCCCTCTCTCCGGTGAGTCGCGGGAACGAGGCGAGCAGCGTCCGGGTGTAGTCGCTCTGCGGATCCGTCCAGATCCGCTCCGCGGCGTCGAGCTCGATGATCTCGCCGTCGCGCATGATGGCGATCCGGTCGCTGATCTCCAGCAGCAGCGGAAGGTCGTGGGTGATGAAGATCACCGAGAAGCCGAACTCGTGGCGCAGGTGCGAGATCTGACGCAGGATCTCGCGCTGCACCAGGACATCGAGCGCGGTCGTCGGCTCGTCCATCACCATGAGCTGCGGCCGCAGGGCGAGCGCCATGGCGATCATGACGCGCTGACGCATGCCGCCGGACAGCTCGTGCGGGTAGGAGCGGTAGCGCTGGGCGCCGACCTTGACGATCTCGAGCAGCTCGATCACGGCAGCCCGCCGCTCCCGGCGGGAGAGATCCGGGCGGTGGACCTCGAACACGTCCTCCAGCTGGGAGCCGATCGTGGCGACCGGGTTGAGCGAGTTCATCGCGCCCTGGAAGACCATCGAGATCTTGTCCCAGCGGAAGCGGCGCATCTCCTCGGCCTCGAGCGCGTTGACGTCGACGTCCTCGCCGCTCGCGTCGTGGAAGACGACCGAGCCGCTCGTGATGACGGCCGGGGGCCTGAGCAGGCGCTGGAGGCCGTAGGCGAGGGTGGTCTTGCCGCATCCGCTCTCGCCGGCGAGTCCGAGGATCTCGCCCCGCTGGAGCTCGAGGGTGACGTTCTTCACCGCGCGCCCGGGGGGATCGACGTGGTAGCCCCCCGAGACGCGGGGGAGGGAGCGCAGCGAATCTCTCATCGGTGCCGGTTCGCTTTCGTGGGGATCGAGGTGCGGGCGGGGGATGCCGCAGCACCCCCCGCCCGCGGGTCATCAGTCGGCGGGCTGCAGCTGGGTCAGGATCTGCACGACCGCGGGCTGCGTCGGGTCGGCGGAGGCGTACTGGTCCTCCTCCGACGGCCAGCCGACGTAGTTGCGCGTGTTGAACTCGCCCAGGAGCGGGTGCGCGCCGAGCGGGATCGCCGGCACGTTCTCGACGAACGCCGTCTGCATCACCTCGAGGGCCGCTTCACGATCGGCGTCCGACGCGGCGTTGGCGTAGGTGTTCAGCGCCTCGGTGACCGCCGGGTCGTCGAAGCGGCCGAAGTTGAACGCCGCCTTGCCGTCGACGATCCACTTCGGGTCCATCGTGGAGGTGTACAGGCCGTACGCGTTGCCGGTGTCCTCGAGCCAGTGGATGATCGCCTGGAAGGTGCCCTCCTGGCGCGCGGCATCCCAGCCGCCCCAATCCGGCTGGTCGACCTTGACCTCGATGCCGAGCCCTTCCTTGAGCTCTTCGGCGATGAGCGCCTGCTCGGTGTTCCAGTCGCTCCATCCCGCGGGAACCGAGATCGAGAACGAGACCGGCTCGCCGTCGGGGTCGATGAGGGTCTCGCCCTCCCAGGTGTAGCCGGCGTCGGTGAGGATCTCCCGGGCCTTGTCGACGTCGACCGAGTAGTTCTGGCCGGCGTACTCGGGGATGACCTCGCCCTCGAGCAGCGATCCGAGGCCGGTGACGCTCCAGACCGCCTCGCTCGCACCCTCGCGGGCGATGTCGACGTAGGCCTGGCGGTCGATCGTCCAGGCGAGCGCCTCGCGCAGCGCCGGGTCGTTGAACGGCTTGGTCTGCAGGTTCATGAACAGCGTGCCCGCCCCCGCGGTGGGTGAGGCGAGGAACTTGTTGTCGGGGTCCGCCGACAGGTAGCTGTCCTCGATCTGCGGGATGAATGCCTGCGCCCAGTCGGCCTCGCCCGTTGCGAGCGCGGTCGTGAGAGCCGCGTTGTCGCCGTAGGAGACGTAGTGCAGCTCGGGCACGGCCAGCTCTCCGCCCCAGTAATCGGGGTTGGCGGTGAGGGTGACGGACTCCGTCGTCCAGGAGTCCAGCACGTACGGTCCGGTGCCGACGACCTGGCCCTCGCCGGTGAGCGGGTCGGTGTTGGGGTCCGCGATGTCGGCCCAGATGTGCTCGGGCACGATCTGGAAGTGCAGCACGCGGGCCTGCTGGGTGTACTTCGAGCTGTTGAAGTCGATGGTGACGGTGTCGCCGTCGACGCTCACGCTCTTGATGTCGAGGGCATTGGTGTCGTTGAGCTTGCCGTCGAGCACCTGGTTGAAGGAGAACGCGATGTCGTCGGCGGTGAAGTCCTCGCCGTCGCTCCATTTCACTCCGCTGCGGGCGACCGCGGTGAGCTGGGTGTAGTCGTCGTTCCATTCCACGGACTCGGCCAGCCACGGCGTCGTGCCCAGGTCGCCGGTCGGGTTGACGAGCGCCAGCGACTCGAAGATGACCTTGCCGTACGCGTACTTCGACGCGGACGAGTCGCCCAGGTAGGGGTTGTTCGACTCGGTGGTGATCGCGCCGTCCGGCTTGGCGATCGTGAGCGCTGCACCCGGCTCGGAAGCGCCGGTGTCCGAGCTGCCGGCGGCGCAGCCGGTCAGCACGATCGCCGCGGCGATGCCGACGGCGACGAGGGAGGATCTGAGCCTCATTGCTTCTCCTTCGTGAGGTGACGTCGGTGTACTCACGTGAGCGACGACGTCGTCGTGGGGGTGATTGCGGAAGTCAACTTACAAGCAAGTAAGTAACCAATGCAAGCGCGCCGCCGCCGACCCGCGTCCGACCCGTGCGTAGACTCTTGATCCGCCACATGAGTCGAGAGGGCGGAAGCCAGTGACCGAGCCGCGCAGACAACCGCGTTCGCGACCCGAGACGCTGGCGCGCCGTCGCGACATCCTCGATGCGGCGACCGACATCTTCGGCGCGAAGGGGTTCACCGGCGGCACGCTGCAGGAGATCGCCGACCAGGTCGGCATGACCCACGCCGGCATCCTCCATCATTTCGGCTCGAAGGATGCGCTCCTGCTGGAGGTGCTCCAGCATCGCGATGAGACCGACGTCGCCGACCTGGCGGAGCAGCACATCCCCGACGGCATGGACCTCTTCCGCCACCTCGTGCGCACCGCCTTCGCCAACGCCGAGCGGCCCGGCATCGTGCAGGCGTACGCCGTGCTCTCGGCGGAGTCGGTCACCGCCGACCACCCCGGTCGCGCCTTCTTCGAGAAGCGGTACAACACCCTGCGGGGCGAGGTCGCGCACGCGTTCGCCGTCGCGTGCGCCGAGCGCGGAATCCGCGAGCCCGAGACGGTGGCCGCCGCGTCGGCGAGCATCCTCGCCGTCATGGACGGCCTTCAGGTGCAGTGGCTGCTCGATCCCACGGCCCTCGACCTCGGACGCGCGTCGGAGTTCGCGATCGAGGCGATCGTGGCCTCGGTGCTCGCGCCCGCGCCCTCCCCGCTCGCCTGACGGCGAACGGCCGGCGGACGTGGGTCAGAGGCGCTCGACCGTGTAGTCGATCGACTTGATCAGCTGGCGCACGTCGTCGGGGTCGATCGAGACGAACGTCGCGACGCGCAGCTGGTTGCGGCCGAGCTTGCGGTACGGCTCGGTGTCGACGATGCCGTTGGCCCGCAGGCTCTGGGCGACGGCCGCGGCGTCGACCGTGTCGTCGAAGTCGATGGTGACCACGACGGGGGAGCGGTCGGCCGGGTCGGCGACGAAGGGCGTCGCGAAGGCGGATGCCTCGGCCCAGTCGTAGAGTGCCTGCGACGACTCCCGGGTGCGGGCGTCGGCCCACTGCAGGCCGCCGTTGTCGCGGATCCAGTCCAGCTGCTGATCGAGCAGGAACAGCGTGGTGAGCGCCGGCGTGTTCAGCGTCTGGTTGAGGCGGGAGTTGTCCAGCGCGTTCTTGAGGCTCAGGAACTCCGGGATGTACCGGCCGGATGCCGCGACCCGCTCGATCCGCTCGATCGCCGCGGGCGAGACGACGGCGAACCACAGGCCGCCGTCGGAGCCGAGGTTCTTCTGGGGCGCGAAGTAGTAGACGTCGGCCTCGTGGACCGAGAAGTCGATGCCGCCGGCGGCGCTGGTCGCGTCGATCACGGTCAGCGCGCCGTCGTCGCCCTGCACGCGCGCCACGGGGGCGCTGACGCCCGTCGAGGTCTCGTTGTGGGGCCATGCGTAGACGTCGACGCCCTCGACCGCTTCGGCGGAAGTGCGGGTGCCGGCAGCGACTTCGCGCACGTCCGGCGCCTCGAGCCAGGGGGCCTTCGCGGCGGCCGCGAACTTGCCGCCGAACTCCCCGAAGACGAGGTTCTGGCTGCGCTTCTCGATGAGGCCGAAGGCCGCAGCATCCCAGAAGGCGGTCGAGCCGCCGTTGCCGAGGATCACCTCGTAGCCGTTCGGGAGGCGGAACAGCTCGGTCAATCCCGCGCGCACCTGGCCGACGAGGCCTTTGACCGGCGCCTGGCGGTGCGAGGTTCCCAGCAGTGCCGAGCCGGGCCCGGCGAGCGCCGCCAGGGCTTCGGGGCGCACCTTCGACGGGCCGCATCCGAAGCGTCCGTCGGCGGGCAGGATCTCACGGGGAAGCGCGACGTGGGGCATGGCTCGATTCTAGGCGCGGCCCGCGCGGCGGCCCGGCCGGATGACGGGCCGTGACGGCCCGTCGAGCACCTGGCTCAGTTGTCGAGATCGCCCAGCAGCAGGCCGGTGTGCTCCCGGCCGCGCTCGACCTCGAGCGGGTCGAGGCTGCCCTCGGCATCCGGACCCTGCACGACCGCGGCCGCGCCGTCGTCCGTCAGCGGGGCCGGGTCCGCCTCGCGGCGCAGCACGTCGTGCGCCTCGTGCTCCACGAGGACAGGGACGAAGTCCGTCACGCGGGCGTCCTCGAACTGCTGAAGCTCCTCGTGGACGACGGCGGCGACGCGCTCGGGCGGGACGGTAGGGAATCGTTCGGTCAGACGCTGGATCACGGCGTCGATGGGCGTGTGCTCGGCGTGCGCGCTCATGCCTGAATCATGCGGGTGGATGCTTCTGTCCGCAAGGTCTCGCCGCGCTCGGGTGTCGGGGGAATGGATAGGCTGTCCTTGCCCCTTCGACGAACGAGGACACCGCGAGATGACCGACCTGATCGACACCACCGAGATGTACCTGCGCACCATCCTCGAGCTCGAGGAGGAGAACATCGTTCCCCTGCGCGCGCGCATCTCGGAGCGCCTGGGCCACTCCGGCCCGACGGTGTCGCAGACGATCGGTCGCATGGAGCGCGACGGCCTCGTCGTCGTGACCGAGGACCGCAGCCTCGAGCTCACCGACTCGGGCCGCCAGAAGGCGGTCGACGTGATGCGCAAGCACCGTCTCGCCGAGCGGCTCCTCTCCGACGTGATCGGCCTGGACTGGGCCTACGTCCACGAAGAGGCGTGCCGGTGGGAGCACGTGATGAGCGAGCAGGTCGAGCGCCGCCTCGTCGAGCTGCTCGGCCACCCGACCGAGTCGCCGTACGGCAACCCCATACCCGGTCTCGACCAGCTCGGCGACGTCCCGGCGAACGGCTTCGAGCAGGGCGTCGTCGGCCTCGTGCGCCGTCTCAACGAGGCGGGCGAGCCCATCACTGGCACCGTGCGCCGCCTCGCCGAGCCCGCGCAGGTCGACCCCGAGCTGCTGCAGCAGCTCAAGGGAGCCGGCGTCCTCCCCGGCGCCGCGGGCGCCTACCGTTTCAGCGAGGGCTACGTCCTGGTGCAGATGGACGGCAGCGACGAGGGACTCGAGCTCCCGGTCGAGGTCGCCTCGCACATCTTCCTCGTCGACGACCGCCGCTGACGCCGGCGCGTGCGAAGAGCGGATGCCGCGGCATCCGCTGACAGCACGTACAGCCACTTGCCAGCGCGTGAGCGTGACATATTCGTTACCTTCGGGTAGCCTCAAGAAGTCCACCAGGCGAGAAGCCCGCCGACCGGACCCCGCGCGGATTGCCTCCCTGGCTCGTCGTCCGCACGGTGAAGCCCGCATATCGTGCCCCGACACTGAATGCCGACGAGCCAGCGCCACCGGCGTTGAGGCGCCGGAGGACAGTTTGGCTGAACAGAACGAATCGCTTGCGAGCGAGCCCCAGAGCAATGCGACGAGTCTGACCCGTCGTTCGCGTGCGCGGCGTATGCCGGCACGCCGGACGAAGGCCGTCGCCCCTGCGATCACCGCACCCGCGACCGCCGCGGTGGCGACCCGTCCCGCACCCGCACCGAAGCGCGCAGCCAAGCAGCTGCGCAGCCTCGTGGTGCTCAGCATCGTGGGCGGCCTGGTCGCGACGGCGGCGATGCCCGCGTTCGCCGGTGTGCTGCAGAAGGAAGCGCCCGTGACGCTGCAGCAGATGGCGGTCGACGACGCCCAGTCCGTGGTCGTCGCGTCCGACGCCGTGGGCACCGAGCTGGCGCGTGAGAGCTACTCGGCCACCACCTCCGACGAGATCGCGAAGAAGAAGGCGGCCGAAGCCGCGGCTGAGCGCGCACGCCAGGCCGCCACGGTCGCGGCCACGCAGCCCACCACCTTCAACGTCGACCTCAACATGGTCGCCCCCGGCTCCGGAGCCGTGCGCTGGCCGATCACGAGCTACACGCTCACCGACACCTACGGCACGCGCGGCGGCGCCCACCGCGGCATCGACCTCGTCGCTCCCGCCGGCACCCCGATCTATGCGGCCGCGGCCGGCGTGGTGAACGTCTCGTCCGAGGCCTACTACGACTACGGCGTGGCCATCACGATCGACCACGTCATCAACGGGCAGAAGGTCTCCACCCTCTACGCCCACCAGTCCTACGGCAGCCGTCAGGTCGTCTCCGGCCAGACCGTGCAGGCCGGTCAGCTGATCGGCCTCGTCGGCAGCACCGGACGCTCGACCGCCAACCACCTCCACTTCGAGGTGTACGTCAACGGCTCGAACGTCGATCCGCTGGCCTGGCTCAACGCCAACGCGGGCTGAGCCCGTGTGAGAATCCCCCGGAGCCGGCTCCGGGGGATTCTTCGTTCCCCGACACGCCCCCGGGCGTTCACCCGCGTCTGCCGCCCTCGTGCGCTCCAGGTGCGTTAGCCTGAAACCCGACGCTGAGAGAAGCGGAGGGAGCCGATGGGCAGCATTCCTCGCATCCGAACCATGGATGCGCTTGGACGCCTCGTCCTCCGGCATTGCACGAGCGGATGCCGCGGCATTGCCGTGGTTCCAGGGCGCTGTCTATAAGACAGCGCCTTTTTTCATGCCCCTGCGCCATCGATCGTCGCGCACGTCGAATAACCGAGAAGCCGTCCCGGCCATTCGAGAGGATGATCAATGCGCACTCTGGTGCTGAACGCGGGCTATGAGCCGCTCGCCGTCGTGTCGTTCAAACGGGCTCTGGTGCTCGTGATGAACGAGAAGGCCACCGTCATCGAGCACACCGATGGCGAACCCGTGTGGGGCACGAGACGTGCCTACGATCGCCCGGCGGTGATCATCCTCACCCGCTACGTGCGGGTGCCGGGAGGACGCCGTGTGCCGGTCACCCGGCGAGGCGTGCTGCGTCGCGACTCGCATCGCTGCGCGTACTGCGGCGCCTCGGCGTCGACGATCGATCACGTCCTTCCGCGTTCGCGCGGCGGCGGGGACTCGTGGGAGAACCTCGTGGCGTGCTGCCTGCGCTGCAACAACGTCAAGGGCGATCGCACGCCGCAGGAGATGAACTGGGTGCTGCGCTTCACGCCGACCCCGCCGCGCGGTGCGCAGTGGACGGTGCGCGGCACCGAGCGCACCGATCCACGCTGGGAGCCGTACCTGGCCCTCGCGGCCTGATCAGCGGGCGTCGTGCGGGGCGTGAGCTGAGGAGAAATCGCGAGAAGAGGACAGCTGCGAGGCATCCGTCGTCATCTCGCTGAATCTCCTCTTTTGGCGTTGCGCCGCGGCTTTTCGCTCGCTGAGCCGCGGATTTTGAGCAGAACTGCGGAGATGTGCAGGATCACGGATGCTGGGGCGCGATCGCGTCCGTCATCCTGCACATCGACGCGATTCGGCACCGCGCAGCGCCGACGTTTGGTGCACATTATGTGCTGAGTTCACAGTGTGCCGTCGACGGCGCGACTGTGTCGGAGGTACGAAGTAACGTCGGTCCTGGGATTGATTCATTAGAACAAAGATTCTAGGATGTTCGAATGACGGCAGTGCGCGATCGTGCCGGCGTGGCGGGAGATGTAGCCTCCCTCCGCGCCCAGCTCGAGCGGGTGCAGGGCCGTCGGCTGGGCGCTTCGGTGCTGCCCGTCCATCCGGCACTCGCGACCCTGCTGCCCGGCGGCGGCCTGCGCCCCGGGGCCGCCTATTCGCTCCCGCGCTCCACGTCGCTGATGCTCGCGCTGATGTCGCAGCCGTCGCAGTCGGGGTCGTGGTGCGGGGTGGTGGGGATGCCGCGGCTCGGCGCCGAAGCCGCCGAGCGGCTGGGGGTCGACCTCTCCCGGCTCGTGCTCATCCCCGATCCCGGTGCGCGGTGGCTCACGGTCACGGCGACGATCGCCGAGGTGCTGCCGGTGGTGGCGGTCCGTCCGTCGGGGCGTGCGCCCGACGGCGAGATCGCCCGGCTCGCCGCCCGGCTGCGCGATCGCGGGGCGGTGCTTCTGGTGCAGGGCCCCTGGCCGCAGGCCGAAGCGGTGCTCGAGCTCGACTCCCCGGAGTGGACGGGCCTCGGCCGCGGGCATGGGTACCTCTCCGGCCGCGAGGTGACGGTCACGGCATCGAGCCGCCGCTGGCCGCGGCCGCGCCGTTCGCGACTTCAGCTGCCCGACGCCGCCGGAGCGATCGCCGCCGTCGCCGAGCCGATGCCCCTGCTCGCCGCGGTGCCCGAGGCGCGCTGGAGTCCCGAAGCCGAGGACGCACTCGAAGCCCGGGCGGTGGGCTGACATGGCCGTGGATGCTCCCGTGCGCAGCATCGTCCTGTGGTTCCCCGACTGGCCGGTGACGGCGCTGCATGCCGTAGCTGGGATGGATGCCGCAACCGGCACCGCGACCCCCACATCGCCCACCGCGATCCCCACGGCGCCCACCACCCCGCCTGCCGCCGCACCCGGCGCCGACACCGCCGCGCCCCTCGACCCCTCTCGGCCGATCGCCGTGATCGAGCGCAATCTCGTCGTGGCGTGCTCGGCGGCCGCGCGGGCAGAGGGCGTTCGCCGGGGGCAGCGACGCCGCGATGCCCAGTCGCGCTGTCCGGGCCTGATCGTCGTGCCCGCCGACCCGGCGCGCGACCACCGGGCGTTCGCGCCGATCGTGTCGGCGATCGAGGAGCGCGCGCCGGGGGTCCAGCTCGTGCGGCCGGGTCTGTGCGCGCTGCGGGCCCGTGGTCCGTCGCGCTACTACGGCGGCGAGACCGAGGCGGCGCGGATGCTGCTCGAGGTGCTGCGGGCGCTCGGGCTCGGCGACGTGCGCGCCGGTGTCGCCGACGGTCCCTTCACGGCCGAGCAGGCGGCCAAGTCCGGCACGAGCGCGGCCGAGCCGGTGTGCGTGGTCCCCGCCGGCGGGGCCGCGGGCTTCCTCGCGCCGCTGTCGGTGGCGGTGCTCGACGCCTCGTCGCTCGGCGCGGGGGCGGCGCAGAAGGCCTCCGACGACCTCGTCGGGCTCCTCGCGCGACTGGGCGTGCAGACGCTCGGCGAGTTCGCGGCGATGCCGCCCGACCGGGTGCGCGAGCGGTTCGGGGAGCGCGGCATCCGTCTTCACAGCCTCGCCGGGGGGCGCGACTCGCAGCCCGTCCAGCCCCGCACGCCGCCGCCCGAGCTGCAGCGCGAGATCGCGTTCGAGCCACCGCTCGAGATCGCCGACCAGGTCGCGTTCGGCATGAGGGTGACCGCCGACGACTTCATCGCAGGGCTCGGCGCGGTCGACCTGGTGTGCACCGAGCTGCGCGTCGAGCTCATCGGCGACCGGGGCGAGCGCAGCGAACGGGTGTGGCTGCATCCGGGGTCCTTCGACGCGGCGGCGGTGGTCGACCGGGTGCGCTGGCAGCTCTCCGAAGAGGTCGGCACGCACGGCGGGGGAGAAGAGCGCGCGCTGCTGCGCAGCGGGGTCGCGCTCGTGCGGATCTCTCCCGAGGCGGTGGACGCGGCATCCCACCACGCCCCCGCCATCTTCGGCGGCGGACCCGAAGAGAAGGTGCACCACGCCCTGTCGCGCGTGCAGGCGATGCTCGGGCATCGCGGGGTGCTCACCCCCGCGATCGGCGGCGGACGCTGGCTCGTCGAACGGCAGGTGCTCGTGCCGTGGGGCGACCGGCATGCGAAGGGGCCCGACGGGCTTGCGGCGCAGCGGGCACGGCCGTGGCCGGGCAGCCTTCCCGATCCGCTGCCTGCGACGGTGTTCGCCGAGCCGATCCCGGTCGACGTCCGCGCGCTCGGCGGCGAGCTGATCGACGTCGACGAGCGAGGGAGCGTATCGGCGGTGCCGTCGATGCTCATCGAGAGCGGTCGCCGGCGTGCGATCGAGGCGTGGGCGGGCCCGTGGCCGGTGGTGGAGCGGTCGTGGGATGCCGCGCGCTCGCGCCGTGCGCACCGGTTCCAGGTCGTCGACGCCGACGGGGGCGCGTGGCTGCTGGTGTGCGAGGGCGACAGCTGGACGGCGGAGGCGGTCTATGACTGACGCGCGCGTCCCGGGCCGCGGGAGGAGGGGCGGCTGATGGGCTTCGACAATCCGTCTGTGCCGTGGTCCGAGATCGAGCGGGTGCTGAGCGACCGGCGCCGCCCGACCGGCCGCCCCGCGGGAGCCGACGGCGGCGACAGCCCCGCCTGGTCGCACAAGCGCGGTCCGTACGTGCCGCCGGGCATCGCGCGGCCGGTCGAGGCGATCCCGTACGCCGAGCTGCACGCGCATTCGTCGTTCTCCTTCCTCGACGGCGCCTCCTCTCCCGAAGAGCTCGCCGAAGAGGCCGAGCGTCTCGGACTGCACGCCCTGGCGATCACCGACCACGACGGGTTCTACGGCATCGTGCGCTTCGCCGAGGCATCCGAGACACTCGAGCTCAAGACCGTGTTCGGAGCCGAACTGTCGCTCGAGCTGCCGAGGCCCCAGAACGGCGAGGCCGACCCGGCCGGCGCGCACCTGCTCGTGCTCGCGCGCGGCGAAGAGGGCTATCACCGCCTCGCGGGCGCGATCACGCACGCGCAGCTGCAGGGAGCCGAGAAGGGGCGACCCGTCTACCGCCTCGATGAGCTCGCCGACCAGGGCCGCGACCACTGGGCGGTGCTCACCGGATGCCGCAAGGGGGCGGTGCGCAGAGCGCTCGCCGAGGGGGGAGCGGATGCCGCGTCCCGCGAGCTCGACCGCCTCGTCGACCTGTTCGGGCGCGACGCCGTGCACGTCGAGCTCATCGACCACGGCAATCCGCTCGACACCCGCGACAACGACGTGCTCGCCGGCCTCGCACGCGAGCGCGGGCTGCCGCTCCTCGCGACGAACAACGTGCACTACGCGGTGCCCCGGCGGCAGCTGCTGGCCGCGGCGGTCGCGGCCGTGCGCGCCAATCGCGGGCTCGACGAGCTCGACGGGTGGCTGCCCTCGCACGCCGGCGCGCATCTGCGCTCGGGCGCCGAGATGGCGGAGCGGTTCGTGCGGCATCCGGATGCCGTCGCCCGCACCGTCACGCTCGCCGACGAACTCGCGTTCCCGCTGCGGCGCGCCAAGCCCGCCCTGCCGAAGCAGGAGGTGCCCGAGGGGCACACGCCCATGACGTGGCTGCGGCACCTCGTATGGGAGGCCGTGCCCCGCAAATACCCCGACCTGACTGAGGAGAACCGGGCGCGCATCGAGAAGGAGCTCGGCGTCATCGAGCTGAAGGACTTCCCCGGCTACTTCCTGATCGTGCACGGCATCGTGCAGGAGGCGCGGCGCCGAGGCATCCTGTGCCAGGGTCGCGGCTCCGCGGCCAACAGCGCCATCTGCTACCTGCTCGACATCACGGCCGTCGACGCGATCGCATACGACCTGCCGTTCGAGCGCTTCCTCTCGAGCCTGCGCGAGGAAGAGCCCGACATCGACGTCGACTTCGACTCCGACCGGCGCGAGGAGATCATCCAGTGGGTGTACGCGAAGTACGGACGCGACCGCGCCGCGCAGGTCGCCAACGTCATCCAGTACCGGCCGAAGAACGCCGTGCGCGACATGGCGAAGGCGCTCGGCCACTCGCCCGGCCAGCAGGATGCGTGGTCGAAGCAGGTCGAGGGGTGGGGTGCGCACCTCGAGACCGGGCCGGGTCACGACATCCCCGACCGCGTGCTCGAGTTCGCCGGTGAGCTGCTGAAGGCGCCGCGGCATCTCGGCATCCACTCCGGCGGCATGGTGCTCACCGACCGGCCGGTGGGCGAGGTCGTGCCGATCGAGCACGCCCGCATGGAGAACCGCACGGTGATCCAGTGGGACAAAGACGATGCCGCCTGGATGGGGCTGGTCAAGTTCGATCTGCTGGGGCTCGGGATGCTGGCCGCCCTGCAGTACTGCTTCGACATGATCCGCGCCTCGACGGGGGAGGACTGGGAGCTCTCGACCCTGCCGAAGGAGGAGAAGGCGGTCTACGACATGCTGTGCCGGGCCGACTCGATCGGGGTGTTCCAGGTGGAGTCCCGCGCGCAGATGGGACTGCTGCCCCGCCTGCAGCCGCGCCGGTTCTACGACCTCGTCATCGAGATCGCGCTGATCCGTCCCGGTCCGATCCAGGGCGGCGCCGTGCATCCCTTCGTCAAGCGCAAGCTCGGGATGGAGGAGGTCACCTACGCCCACCCGAAGCTCGAGCCCGTGCTCGAGCGCACGCTCGGCATCCCGGTGTTCCAGGAGCAGCTCATGCAGATGGGCATGGCCGTCGGAGGGCTCACCGGAGAGGACGCCGACCTGCTGCGCCGGGCCATGGGCTCCAAGCGCGGCATCGAGCGCATCGAGTCGCTGAAGGAGAAGCTGTACGCGGGGATGGCCGGGAACGGCCTGGTCGGAGACGAGGCCGACGCGATCTACGCCAAGATCCAGGCGTTCGCGAACTTCGGCTTCGCCGAGTCGCACTCCCTGTCGTTCGGGCTGCTGGTCTACGCCAGCTCGTGGATCAAGCTGCACTACCCCGCCGCGTTCCTCGCCGGTCTGCTGCGCGCCCAGCCGATGGGGTTCTACTCTCCGGCCTCGCTCGTGGCCGACGCCCGGCGGCACGGGGTCGAGGTGCGCCGCCCCGACCTGCACCTGTCGGGCGTCGAGGCCGTGCTCGAGCCGGTGGGTGATGCCTCGGCTCCTCGTTTCGCGGAATCTCCTCCGACCGGGCTGGACTCATGCACCCACCGGGTCCAGCCGCCGGTGGGGCTGTTCGACATCGACGCGCCCGACGAGTACGCCGCCCACCGCCGCGACGGCCGGTTCTCGATGCGGCTCGGCCTCGCCGGGATCAAGGGCATCGGGGCGAAGGTCGCCGAGCGCATCGTCGCCGCGCGGGAGGCCGAGGGACCTTTCCACGACCTGCGCGACCTCGTGCGGCGCACCAGCCTCACGGCCGTGCAGCTCGAGGCGCTCGCGACTGCCGGCGCGTTCGAGGGGATGGGGCTCGGCCGCCGCGAGGCGATCTGGCTCGCCGGGTCGGCGGCCCTGGACCGGCCGGAGTTCCTGCCCGACTCCCTCGTCGCGGTCCAGCCGCCGCTGTTCGCGGACCCCACGAGCTATGAGCGGCTCGCCGCCGACCTGTGGGCGACGGGGGTCTCCACCGACGACCATCCGATGACCCACTACCGCTCGGGCCTCGACGCGCGCGGGGTCCTCACCTCACGCGGGCTGCGCACCCACGAGACCGGCCGGCGCATCGAGGTGGCCGGACTCGTGACGCACCGGCAGCGTCCGGCGACGGCATCCGGTGTCACGTTCCTCAATCTCGAGGACGAACACGGGCTCGTCAACGTCATCTGCTCTGTCGGGGTGTGGAACCGCTATCGCCGTGTGGCCCGGGATGCTCCGGCCCTCATCGTGAGGGGTGTGCTCGAGCGCTCGCCCGAGGGCGTGATGAACGTGCTCGCCGACCGGTTCGAGGACCTGCGTGTGGGGGTGCAGCACCAGTCCCGCGACTTCCGTTGAGTCACCTGCCGTCCACCGGGCGTACAGGCGCGCGGGGTAGTGTCGAAGGACTGCTTCCGGTCGTTCGTCGCCGCGGTTCTCGCGCGTCGGCCGGATGCCGGAGAGGACACCTCATGCGAATCGTCGCGAGCTCGGACTGGCGCGACGGACTGGCATTCGAGGTGCCCGTCCTCGTCTCGGACCTCTCACCCGGCGAGGCCGCGCGCTGCTTCGTCTGCGGCGCCGACTCGGAGCCCCTGGCGCGCACCGAGCTGTGGGCGGTCAAGCACCGGCATCCGAAGAACCACAGCGGCTACGTGCGGTTCTACTGCCTCGAGCATCGCCCCGCGCCGCCGCGGATCACCCCCACCGTCGACCCGCGTCGCAGCTCTGCGGGGGAGCGCCGCGCCGCACCGCGCCGCAGCACTCCGGCCGTCGAGCGTCCGAGCGTGCTCTGCCCGGACTGCTTCGTCGAGGTGCCCGCCACCGGAGTCTGCGGCATCTGCGGCAACACCGTCGGGGCCTGAGTCCGACGCCCGGCGCACCTCGGACTCGACTGGTGTTCGCGCGGTCCGCACGTGAAGGGCCGGGGAGATTCGGCGCATACGACTTCGATTCGGGGCTGGCGGGCGCGGTTTCTCCCCGCCGTTTGACGCCGAACGCCGTGCGTGGGCGCCGAGTGCGGCCCGAGCGGGGCGCCGGGAGCCGCGGGCGGGTGCCTACAGCCAGTGCCGGCGCTTGAACGTCACGTACAGGGCCGCGCTCGTCGCGGCCATCAGCGCGAGCGCCATCGGATAGCCGAACACCCACTCGAGCTCGGGCATGTAGACGAAGTTCATGCCGTAGATCGTCCCCACCAGTGTGGGTCCGAAGAGGATCGCAGCCCAGCCCGAGATCTTCTTCACCTGCTCGTTCTGCTGAAGCGCCGTGTCGGTCTGGCGCTGGGTGACGAGCGTCGCGTTGACGGTCAGCGCATTGTCGAGGATCGCGCGGAACCCGGTGAGTCGGTCGATCGTCTTGAGCACGTGGTCGTGCACGTTGCGCAGCGAGCGCTGCAGCTCGATGTCGACGCCGTACTTCTCGGCGCCGCGCAGCAGGCTGTCGAGCATCTCTCCGAGGGGCTGGGTCGCGCGCTGGAACGCGATCAGTTCGCGGGAAAGCTGGTAGATGCGCTGCGAGAGCCCGGGGTCGCCGCCGCCGAACAGCGAGTCCTCGATCTCGTCGATATCGTTCTCGACGCCGTCGACGACGGGCAGGTACTCGTCGACGACCTCGTCGAGGATCGCGTACAGCACGGCCTCCGGACCCTGGGCGAGCAGTTCGGGCTGGTCCTCGAGGCGGCGGCGCACGCGGGCGAGGTCGGGCGACTCGGCGTGCCGGATCGTGACGACGAAGTCGGGTCCGACGAACACGTGCAGTTCGCCGAACTCGACCGTCTCGGACGCGTCGTCGTACCGCGCCGGCCGCAGCACCGTGAAGAGGATGTCGCCGTACCGCTCCATCTTCGAGCGCTGGTGCCCGGTCAGAGCGTCCTCGACGGCGAGCGGGTGGAGCGAGAACTCGCTCGCGACCTGTTCGATCTCCTCGGGCGTCGGTCGGAACATCCCGATCCACGCCATGCCGCTGTTGGCCCGCATGTACTCGAACGTGTCGTCGAGGCTCGACGGATTCTCGATGCGGTGGCCGGCGACGTACACGGCGTTGTCGATGATCGGCATGGGCCCATTGTGCGGGATGCCTCCCGCCTAGCCTGCCATCTGGGTCGGCGACACGTCGGCGGGCGCTGGCCGCTCCGACACCGAGCGCGGTACCGTCGGGGTGCAGGCGTCCCCAGCGTCTGCTGCGGAGGATCGGTCCCCAGCCGCCTTCGCAACACCGGGCGGCGTTCGTGAGCTAGGGGGTGCGAACCCGCTGTCGGTAGCCGGATCTCGGATGTCCCCAGCGTCCGGGATTCGGTGCGCGCGCGAGCGGATGTCTCTCCCGAAGGGCATTCTCGCCGTTTTGTCAACCCTCAGTTCCCTGAGGGCTGGGCGGATACCTTCCTGAGAGGGCAGGCCGGGCGGACGATCTCCGATTCCGGCCAAGGGGGAGGACGAACCGTGGACCGAGCGTTGGAAGAGGCGCCGACAGCTCCGCTGCTGGACGCCAGATACCGATTGGGCCCGATCATCGGCAAGGGCGGCATGGGCGAGGTGTACCGCGCCGAGGACATCGTTCTCGGACGAACCGTCGCAGTGAAGGTCGTGCAGCCGGCGGCCGGCGTTTCGAACGCCGCCGAGCGCGTGCGCAACGAGGTGTCTCTGCTGGCCGCAGTGCAGCATCCGTCCCTCGTCACGCTGCTCGACGCCCGCATCGAGGACGGCGGATCGTCGTACCTCGTCATGGAATTCGTCGACGGGCCGTCGCTCGCGCAGCACATGCGCCGCGGACCCCTCACCGAGATCGAGGTGGCGACGCTCGCCGTCGACCTCGCGTCGGGGCTCGAGGCCGTGCACACCGCCGGAGTCGTGCACCGCGACCTCACCCCGTCGAATGTGCTGCTGGCCTCGTCAGCGCTCTCGCGCGTCCCGTTCCACGCGAAGCTCGCCGACTTCGGCGTCGCCTTCCTCATCGACAGCACCCGCCTCACGACGCCCGGCATGGTCGTGGGGACGGCGGCGTACCTCGCTCCCGAGCAGGTGAGGGGGGATGCCGCCGCCCCGCCGGCCGACATCTACGCTCTCGGCCTCGTGCTGCTCGAGTCGCTGACCGGACAGCGCGCCTATCCGCACGCCTCCGGGATCGGCGCGGTGATGGCGCGGCTCGTCGAGCCTCCGAAGATCCCGGCGGGTGTCGGCGCGGAGTGGACTGCGCTGCTCACGCGCATGACGTCGTCCGATCCGGCCGAGCGACCGACCGCGCGCGAGGTCGCGATGATCGCGACCGAGCTGCGCAAGGCCGCGAAGCCGGCGCCGATGGTCGAGGCTGCCCCCGCGCCCGTGGTGGCGGCGGTGGATCAGCCCACCCAGGCCATGCCTGCCGCACCCGTCGTGCCCGCGGTGTCCGTCGCACCTGCGGCAAACGCTCCCTTTCTCGCGCCGACGCAGGCGATGCCCCGCCCGATCGCCCCGCGGCCTGTCGCGGGATCGGGCGAGCGAGCCAGCTTGCGCCGCACGCGTGTGCGCAGTCAGCGCAAGCGCCGTGCCGTGGTGCTGGTCGGCTCCGCGGCGCTGATCGCCGGACTCGCCATTCCCGCGGGGCTGTGGGCGACGGCCGGTCACACCGAGGAGCCAGGGCTCGTCGTGACGGAGCCCGAGGTCGATGCGCCGAGCTCGCTGGTCACCACCGACGACTCCAGCGGCGGCGACATTGTGCCCGCCGGCTCGACCTCGTCGACCGAGGACTCGCAGGATGCCGAGAAGCAGCAGCGCGCGCCCGACATGCAGACCGAGGAACAGGCGCGCGAGCAGCAGAAGGCGCAGGACGCCGCCGCCCGCGAGCAGGCCAAGGCCGAGCGCGACGCGGCGGACTCGGCCGAGAAGGCCGCTCGCGACACTGCGAAGGCCGAGCGCGGAACCGGACAGCGCGACCGCTGAGCCCCGCCCGCCGGAGCGCTGCTCGAGGAAGGGCTTTCCGTCGCCGCCATGCGGCGTGCGCTCGGGCCAGGAGGCGTGAGAGTGTGGCCCCGTGCATGCTTCCACGGGGCGGTGCCCCTCGTGACGGACGAGCGCCTCACCAACGAGCGCGTGGCGGACTCGCTCGTGGACTTCGACGTTCTCCTGGGCGAGAGCGAGGAGTCGTTCGAGGTCCGGCCCGACGATCCCGAGCGGCGTCGGCGTCGGCGTCGTGCCTGGCTCCTCACCGCGATCGTCTTCGCGCTGATCCTCGCGGTGATGGGAGCGTATGCCGGATGGGCGCTCACCGCGCCGACGGATGCCCCGACCGCGACATCCGAGGCGCCTCGCGTGTTCGCGCCCGCCGCGGCGGAGATCGAGTTCCCCGAGGCGGGTTCGTCGGCGATCAGTGTCGCGGGCGCCGCCGAGTACCTCGGCGCCGACGCGGAGGGCGTCTGGCTGACCAGCGGATCCGAGGACCCGCGGCCCATGGCCAGTCTGACGAAGCTGATCACCGCGCTCGTCGTGCTCGATGCGCATCCCCTCGCAGATGCGAAGGATCCGGGTCCGATGATCACCTTCGGCAAGCGAGACCACGACCTCTACGACAAGTACTACGTCATGGGCGCGACGATCGCGGCCATGCCCACGGGGGTGCGGATGTCGCAGCACGACGCGCTGTCGGCGATGCTGGTGCCGTCGGCCAGCAACTACGCCGAGGCGGTGTCGACGTGGGCGTTCGGGTCGCCGTGGGGCTTCGCGCGCGCGGCCGAGGCGTGGCTCGCGAAGAACGGGCTGGCGGGGACGACGGTGGTCGAGCCGACGGGCATCGACCCGCGCAACACCAGCACGCCGCGCGACCTGGTCGCGATCGGCAAGCTCGCCCTCGCGAACCCGGTGGTCGCGCACATCGTGTCGCAGCCGACGATGTCCGTGCCCGGGGCCGGGATCATCAACACGACGAACCCGCTGCTCGGGACGAGCGGGATCACCGGACTGAAGACGGGCAATCTCGGACCGGGAGCCTGCAACTTCCTCTTCTCCGCGCGGATCGACGTCGGCACCGGCGAACCGCTCACCGTGATCGGAGTGATCCTCGGCGGGCAATCCCGCGAGTGGACGAATCAGTCGGCGCTCCTGATGATCGACAGTCTGCGCACGGGGTTCCAGACGGTTCCGCTGGCCGAGGAGGGGCAGGTCGTCGGGGGCTTCTCGACGGCGTGGGGCTCGCGTGCCCGCCTGGTCGTCAGTGAGGATGCCGCGATCCACACGTGGTCGGACACTCCGGTCGAGGCCTCGCTCGATGTGTCGACGCCCGAGGAGTACGTCGACGGCGAGGAGGTCGGCACGATCACGTGGACGGCCGGGCCGGACACCGTGACCGTTCCGGTGGAGGTGGAGGGCAGCATCCGTCCGCCTGACGCGTGGTGGAGACTGACGCACCCCGCCGAGCTGGGCGGGTAGTCGGCCGCGGCCCGCGCTTTCTGGACAGCGGCTGACGCATTCCGTCGGCGCGGGATATCGTTCAGACAGCCCCTATTCAGCAGGGCGCGCGCGGGAGGGTGCGGTGGATGAGGTGCGCATTGGCGCGCTCGGGATCGGCGTGGTCCGCGTCGACCGCGGCGGCACGATCGCGGACGCGAACGACTGGTTCGCGGAATGGATCGGCCGCGCGTCCGACGAGCTCGTCGGGCGGTCGATCGACGAGTTCCTGACGCACTCGCAGGACGACCTGCTTCCCGGGCAGTCGGCGTCCGGTCCGTGGATGCTCCTCGACACGCGCGCACCTGGTCGAGCGCTCATGGCGACCCGGCAGCACGACGGCGACGAGGACGTGTTCATCCTGTCCGAGGCATCCGAGCGGTGGAACGCGCTCGCCGACCTGCGCAGCCGCTATGCGCTCGCCGACCGCACACGCACGCGCCTGCAGCTCGTGATGGATTCGTCGGTGGCGTTCGCGACGGCGACGACCGAGGTGCGCCTGGCCGAGATCCTCGCGGACACGACGACGCGGGCGTACCGGGCCGAGGAGACCGCCGTGTACCTCCACAAGCCCGGCGGGCCGAGCGAGCTCGTGGCGGGGCGCGATCCGTTCGACGGCGCCGTCGACGCCGAGGCGCTCGTGCAGCTCGTGGTCGATCCGCGCCAGGTCGTGCGGATCGTCGGCGAGGACGACGCCGAGCGGGCGATCCCCGGCCTCGGCGTCGCGATGACCGCCGCCGGCGTGCGGGCGCTGATCGCCGCGCCGCTGCACCACGAAGAGGTCGATTTCGGAGCCTTCGTGAGCTGGTTCCACCACGAGCGCACGTTCGACGACGAGGCCGCGCCGCTGGCCGAGGCCCTGGCGAATCAGGCAGCCCAGGCGGTGGCCACCCTGCGGCTGCAGGCCCGGCTCGCCCACGCCGCGACGCACGACGACGTGACCGGGCTGCCCAACCGCCGCCTGCTCGAGGCGCAGATGGGCGCCATGATGGGCGGCGCCCCGTGCGCGGCGATCTTCATCGACCTCGACGGTTTCAAGGCCGTCAACGACCGTCTCGGGCATCAGGCGGGCGATCGGATGCTGCGCGACGCCGGCGAGCGGCTGATCAGCGGCGTCCGGGGCGACGACCTGATCGCCCGGTACGGCGGCGACGAGTTCGTGATCGCGTGCGAGGTCGCGGATTCCTCCGTGGCCATGGACGTCGCCCAGCGCATCCTTGCCCTGCTGCACGGCGATCCGGAGCACCCCGAGCGGAGCCGGCCGCTGCGCGCGAGCATCGGCGTCGCCGTCGCCCCGGCCGGCACCGGGCTGCTGGCCGAGCAGCTCATCCGCCGCGCCGACCTCGCGATGTACCGCGCGAAGTCCTCCGGCGGCGACCGGATCGTGCTCGCGGAGGACTGAGCCCGGGTCGGATTCACCCGTGCACCGCGCGGCGTGTTTCGCGCCCAGAGGGTGCTCGAGTGGGCGAGCCTTTCGACGGGTGCCCGTCGGCTCTGGTGCGCCGCTGCTGCCGGATGTACCCTGCCGACCAGATCCACCACATCCATCAGCGGAGGAGGATCTCATGCCCGAGCCCGTCGCGACTCCTCGGATCCAGCCGGACGTCACCGACGAAGTCAGACCGCAGAATCGTGGACTCGGTGCCGCGCCTTCGATCCTGATCGGAGCAGTCCTCGGAATCACCTGGGCCGCCGGCTTCCGGGCGTACATGGCCGAGATCGCTGGTCCCGAGTCCATATTCGGCTGGTACGCGACGTTCGGCGTCGTGCTGGGTGGCGCAGGAATCGTGGGTGCGCTGCTGGGCTGGGCGGACTACATCCGACGCACGGGCGGCCGGCCGCATTGGCGGTGGCTCGCGGCGTCTCCGCTGATCCTGGGCCTTCTTCCCCTCACCGTGCCGGGCACGATCGCTCTGCTGTCGCAGGGCATCGGCACGGCGGGGATCGCGGTCTCGCTCATCGCCATCGGCCTCGGCTACGCCTTCGGGGGCCGGCGCATCTGGCTGCGCGTGCTGCTCGGCGTCGTCTCGGCTGCGGCGGCGGTCGCGCTTGTGGCCTTCACTCCGGTGATCAGTGAGGGACGGATCTCGTTCGGCGACGCGCGCGGCGCATGGGCGGGAGTCCTCGCTCTCGGCTCCATCGTCGTGCTGGGCCTCGCGACCTCGATCCCGTTCCGGCCGGCGGTCCCGCTCAGCACCAACCAGACCGGCTGAGGCGGCGCGGGATGCCGCGCAGGCGTCGCCGCCAGGAGAGCGCTGCTACGGTCACATCGTGACCTCAGAGCCGGTGTCCGCCGAGAAGCGGATGAAGCTGCGGTATGCCGGCTCGTGCCGCCTGTGCGGCCGTCAGCTCGCTGCCGGTGAAGAGGCGATCTACGAGCGGGAGACCAGGACGGTTCGCTGCGTAGATTGCGCATCGGCGGTCGCGGGTGAGGATCACTCGACGGCCGAAACCGGGATCGCCGGCGCCTCCGCCCGACGGGAGTACGAACGGCGCCGCGACAGCCGCGAACAGCGGATTCGAGCCGCGCACCCGAAGCTGGGCGGCCTGATTCTTGCGCTCTCCGACGACCCGCAGAGCACTCGAGCGTGGCAGCAGGGCGCGGTGGGAGAGGAGCTTATGGCCGCCCGGCTGGCCGAGCTCGAGGGCAGCTTCCGGGTGCTGCACGACCGCCGCATCCCCGGCACGCGCGCGAACATCGACCACATCGCCGTCGGGCCGTCCGGTGTGTGGGTCATTGACGCGAAGCGGTACAGGGGAAAGCGTCCGGAGCTGCGGGTGGATGGTGGCGTGCTTCGTCCGCGCGCGGAAAGCCTCCGTATCGGAGGTCGCGACGGGAGCAAGCTCGTCCAGGGCGTCATCGGGCAGGTCGGACGGGTGGGTTCGGTTGTCGGGGGCGTGCCCGTGACAGGAGTGCTGTGCTTTCTCGAGGCGGACTGGCCACTGATCGGGGGGGTCGTTCACCGTAGACGGGGTCCTGGTGACTTGGCCGCGAGCGCTCGTCAAGCGGATGTCGGGAGCAGACCATCAGGTCGACGTCGAGGCGGTCTCGTCGAGACTGGGCGCTGCCTTCCCGCCCGCATGACGGCCGGCGCGCACCCGCAGTTCCCGCGAAGCGCCCCTGGAGGGACTCGAACCCCCAACCGTTTCCTTAGGACGGAACTGCTCTTCCATTGAGCTACAGAGGCTGGCCCGTCAAGTGTACTCATCGGGCGCGCACATCCCCGGCGCGGCGGCCGGCGCCGATACACCCTCGAGACGCGCGCGACTACCCTCATCGCGATGTCACGCCGAGGGAGTAGCGTCTGCCCCATGGGCATCGGGAGGGGTGCGGCATCCGTCGTCGTCGTCGCCATGACGGCGCTGGTATCGGCGGCGTGCGCATCCGGGGAGGCGGCGGTCACGTTGCCGCCAGCGGGCGGAGCGCCGGATTATCAGCTGGGCGACGGGTATCCGCCCGAGGAGGGCGTCGAGATCGTCGTGCGCGACCGGCTCTCGCCGGCGCCCGAGGACGTCTACGCCGTCTGCTACGTCAACGCGTTCCAGACGCAGCCGGACGAGCTGGGGGACTGGCCCGACGAACTGATCCTCAAGGACTCCGATGGCCTGCCGGTGTTCGATCCGGACTGGCCTGACGAGGCGCTGCTCGACACGTCGACCGACGACAACCGCGAGGCCATCCATGAGATCGTCGCGCCGTGGATCCAGGAGTGCGCGACCACGGGCTTCAAGGCCGTCGAGTTCGACAACCTCGACACCTACACCCGCAGCGACGGCGCCCTCACGCTCGAGGACAACCTCGAACTCGCCGAGGACCTCGTCGAAGTCGCTCACGACGCAGGCCTCGCCGCCGCGCAGAAGAACGCCGCCGAAGACGCCGAGCTGCTCCGCGACGAAGCCGAGTTCGACTTCGCCATCGCCGAGCAGTGCGCCGAGTTCGACGAATGCGAGCTCTATCAAGAGGTCTACGGCGACCTCGTCATCGCGATCGAGTACGACACGGCGACCTTCAACGCGGCCTGCCTCGACGAGCGGATGCCGGAATCCTCCGTGCTGCGGGACCGCGAGCTGCGCACCCCCGATGAGGACGGCTACGTCTTCGAGCTCTGCGACCCGGCGGACTGAGCCCCGCCGGCCACGCGTGACGGCCCCGACGCCGAAGCGCCGGGGCCGTCGCGAAGGCCGGGTCAGCTCTGCGCGCCGAGGGCGAACCGCACGGAGCCGTCGCCCGAGAGCTCAGCGTCGAGCACGCGGTCATCGAGCGCGTGCGCGGCGGACTCGTCCAGGAACACGCGTGCGCCGTCGGTCACCACGACCGTGTCCAGCGGCTGCGGATCGGGCGCCACACTCAGCTCGAACCCCGTGTCGGTGCCCGTGTCGCGGATGCGCACGCCTCCGTCTTCGGCCTGCGGAACCTGTGCGACGATCTGCTTGACGGCCTCGGCAGCGGTCTGGGTCATCGTGAGCATGATGTTCTTCCTTCCGTAGCGGACTGCGGACCGGCCACGATTCCGAGATCCGCCGTCGATCTCAAGCGCAGACCGCCTTTCGGAGGGGATTCCCACGTTCCGGTGGCGGTGTTCCGCGTTTCGTCTCGCCTCGCTCGCTCAACGACCCACGCTCGCTCGACGACCGACGCTCGCTCGCTCGCTCAACGTGCGGATTCAGCAAGATCGGCGGTTCTTGCCGTCGTGTCGCGTGAAATGCGAGGCTGAACGTCCCCGCCCTCTGCCAGGGTGGAGGCGTCGTCCCGGGCCGCGAAGCCCGCGACATCCGCACCTGATCCAGAGGAACGCATGACCCGCATCGGCATCGTCGCCGAAGCGCCCGGCGAGAACCGGGTGGCTGCGACGCCCACCACCGTCCCCAAGATCATCGCGCTCGGCTACGAGGTGGTCGTCGAGTCCGGCGCGGGCGCCGGGTCGTCGTTCCCGGATGCCGCGTACGCCGCGGCCGGAGCCTCCGTGGTGGACGCCGACACGGCGTGGGCGTCGCCGATCATCCTCAAGGTCAACGCGCCCGACCCGGCCGAGATCGACCGTCTCGCCGATGGTGCGACGATTGTCGCCACGCTGAGCCCCGCGCTGCGGCCCGACCTCGTCGAAGCGCTCGCGACGCGGGGGGTCACGGCGATCGCGCTCGACGCCGTGCCGCGCATCTCGCGGGCGCAGTCGATGGATGTGCTCAGCTCGATGGCGAACATCTCGGGCTACCGAGCCGTGATCGAGGCCGCACACGAGTTCGGCCGCTTCTTCACCGGTCAGGTGACGGCGGCCGGCAAGGTGCCGCCCGCGAAGGTCCTCGTCGCCGGTGCGGGCGTCGCGGGTCTCGCGGCGATCGGCGCCGCCTCGAGCCTCGGAGCCATCGTGCGCGCCACCGACCCGCGTCCCGAGGTCGCCGACCAGGTCGCGTCGATCGGCGGCGAGTACCTCGAGGTCGTCGTGCCCGACGAGCAGAAGCAGGTCTCGGCCGACGGCTACGCGAAGGCGACGAGCGAGGCCTACGACCGGCGCGCGGCCGAGATCTACTCCGAGCAGGCCGCCGACGTCGACATCATCATCACGACGGCCCTCATCCCGGGCCGTCCGGCGCCGCGCCTGATCACTGCGGCGGATGTCGCGTCCATGCGCCCCGGCAGCGTCATCGTCGACATGGCGGCCGCCCAGGGCGGCAACGTCGAAGGCTCGGTCGCGGGGGAGCGGATCGTCACCGCGAACGGCGTCGTCATCCTCGGCTACACCGACCTTCCCGGACGCCTCCCGCAGCAGGCGTCGCAGCTGTTCGCGACCAACCTCGTGAACCTGCTGAAGCTTCTGACCCCGGCGAAGGACGGTGAGCTCACGCTGGACTTCGACGACGTCGTGCAGCGCACGGTCACCGTCGTGCAGGACGGAGCGGTCATCTGGCCGCCGCCCCCGGTGCAGGTGTCGGCTGCGCCCGCGGGGAAGGGCGGGGCTGCGGCATCCGCTTCCGTGACGGTCCCGGAGAAGAAGACGATGTCGCGGGGGGCGAAGACCGGGCTCGTGATCGCGGGCATCGCGGCGCTCTTCGCGATCTGCGCGTTCGCGCCGCCGCCGCTGCCGCAGCACTTCCTCGTGCTCACGCTCGCGGTGGTCGTCGGGTTCTACGTCATCGGCCATGTCGCGCACGCGCTGCACACGCCGCTCATGAGCGTGACCAATGCCATCTCGGGCATCATCGTCGTGGGCGCGATGGTGCAGATCACGGCGCCCGACCTGACGGTGCAGATCCTCGCCGCGATCGCGGTGCTGCTCGCGAGCATCAACATCTTCGGAGGCTTCGCCGTCACGCGCCGAATGCTCGCCATGTTCCAGAAGGGTGAGAGCCGATGACCGTCGATGCCGGCCAGGTCGCCGGCGCCGCGTACATCGTCGCGGCGCTGCTGTTCATCCTCAGCCTCGCGGGACTGAGCAAGCACGAGACGAGTCGCCGCGGAGTGTCATACGGCATCGCCGGCATGGTCATCGCGCTCGTCGCCACCGTGTGGCTGGTCGCCGCCGGTGCCTGGGGAGACCCGGATGCCGCGCTCGGGCTCGTGCTCCTCGTCGTCGCCGTGCTGATCGGCGGGGCGATCGGACTGTGGCGCGCCCGCATCGTCGAGATGACCGGGATGCCGGAGCTCATCGCGCTGCTGCACTCCTTCGTCGGCCTCGCCGCGGTGCTCGTCGGCTGGAACGGCGCGCTCTACGACGCCGGGCTCGAGGGGGCGCTCGCCGACATCCACCATGCCGAGGTGTTCATCGGCGTGTTCATCGGGGGCGTGACCTTCACCGGATCGATCGTCGCGTTCCTCAAGCTCTCGGCGCGCATCTCGTCGAAGCCGCTGATGCTGCCGGGGAAGAACGTGCTCAACCTGGGCGCACTCGTGCTGTTCGTGATCCTCACCGTCTGGTACGTGATCACGCCCGAGCTGTGGCTGCTCATCGCGGTCACGCTGCTCGCGCTCGCGCTGGGCTGGCACCTGGTCGCCTCGATCGGCGGCGGCGACATGCCGGTCGTGGTGTCGATGCTGAACAGCTACTCGGGCTGGGCGGCCGCCGCGGCGGGCTTCCTGCTCAACAACGACCTGCTCATCGTCAC
>NZ_JAYRDE010000019.1:0-33763 GCF_041909575.1 Microbacterium sp.
TCGGGCTGGGGGGCATCGGCTCGCTGCTCGTGCTGGCCGCCGCGCGCGCCGACCTCCCGGTGGTCCAGATCGTGTCGCTGCTGCTCGTCGTCATCTTCGTGGTGCTCAACGCGGCGGCCGATCTGATCAGCTTCGCGATCGACCCGACGAGCCTCTCCGAGGGGGTGAACGCATGAGCGTCGGGCAGATCGCGCAGGGGGCCGTGCCGGGCGTCGCGCGCCGGGTGGCGAAGCGGGACGCGACATTCGTCCTCGCGCTCGTCGTGTTCGGGCTCATCGCCGTCATCGCGCTCATCGGGCCGTGGATCGCCCCGTATCCGGCGGACGAGCTCTACGTCGGCCCGATCAACGGCGCGCCGTCGCTCGCCCACCCCTTCGGCACCGACGACGTCGGCCGCGACATCCTCTCCCGCGTGCTCGTCGGCGCCCAGGTGAGCGTCTTCGCGCCGATCGTGGTCGTCGCGCTCTCCACGATGCTCGGGCTCACGCTCGCGGTCACGGCAGCCTGGTTCGGCGGCTGGGTGTCGGGAACCCTCGCCCGCGTCGTGGACGTGATCTTCGCCATTCCGGGTCTCGTGCTGGCGGTGCTCGCGGTCGCGATGTTCGGCAAGGGTCTCGTCGCGCCGATCGTCGCCCTGTCGATCGCGTACATCCCCGTCGTCGCGCGGCTCACCCAGACCGCCGCCTCACGGGAGCTCGGCAAGCCCTACTTCGCTGCACTGCGGATCCAGGGAGTGTCGAGCGGCGCGATGCTGTTCCGGCACCTCCTGCCGGCGCTGATCCCGCTCGTCGCCGCGCAGATGGCCGTCGGATTCGGCTACGCGATGCTCGACCTGGCAGCGATCTCGTTCCTCGGGCTCGGGCAGCAGCCACCGGCGCCGGACTGGGGCTCGATGATCGCGGCCGGGCAGGCCGCCATCCTCGCGGGCGCCCCCGAGCAGTCGCTGTTCCCCGCGATCTTCGTCGTGGCGACGGTGCTGGCCGTCGGGGTCATCGGCGCCCGGGTGACGGTGTGGGCGGAGGGACGAGAGCGATGACCGAGACCGTGCTCGAGATCGCGGATCTCGACATCTTCGCGCCGGGTCTCCCGGAGCGCCGGCAGCTGGTGTTCGGCAGCAGCCTCTCGGTGCGCCGCGGCGAGGCCGTGGGCCTGGTCGGCGAGTCCGGTTCGGGCAAGACGCTGACGGTGCGCGCCGTCGCGGGTCTCCTTCCCGACGGATTCACGACCGAGGGCGCCATCCGCATCGACGGCCGTGACCTCGGCGCAATGCCCGCCCGCGAGCTGCGCGACCTGCGCGCGCGCCAGCTGGGAATGATCTTCCAGACCCCCCGCGCGCACCTCAACCCGCTGCGGACGATCGGCGACTTCCTCACGGAGGCGCTCATCCACGTCGCCGGGGTGAAGGCGTCCACCGCCGACCGGCGCGCGAAGGAGCTGCTCGACGAGGTGGGGATCACCGACCCGGCACGTCGCATGCGCCAGCATCCCGCGGAGCTGTCGGGCGGCCTGCTGCAGCGCGTCATGATCGCCGCGACGCTCACCATGGATCCCGACATCCTGCTCGCGGACGAGATCACCACGGCGCTCGACGTCACGACGCAGGAGGAGGTGATGGCCGTCATCGCCGATCTGCGCGCGCACCGCGACCTGTCGCTGCTGTTCATCACCCACGATCTCGCTCTCGCGGGCGCGGTGTGCGACCGGGTCAACGTCATGCAGCACGGCCGCGTCGTCGAGGTCCTGGGTGCACGGACCATGCGCCGCGACGCCACGCACGACTACACGAAGCTGCTGATGTCGGCCGCCCTGGACGAGGGAACGCCCATCGAACCGGATGCCGCGGCCGAGGCATCCATCCTGAGGATCAAGGATCTGCGCAAGTCGTACCAGGTCCGCGGCGAACGGGGCCGGGAGACGCTCGTCGCCGTCGACGGAGTGTCGATGGAGCTGGCCGCGGGAGGATCGCTCGGGATCGTGGGCGAGTCGGGGTCGGGCAAGTCGACCACCGCCCGCGTGCTCCTCGGCCTCGAACGCGCCGACAGCGGCACGATCACGGTCGGCGGCGAGGACTGGAGCGCGCCCGCGCGCACCGGGCGTGACCGCCGGCACCGCGCGAAGATCGCGCAGATGGTGTTTCAGGACCCCTATCAGTCGCTCGACGGCCGCCAGACCATCCGGCAGTGCCTCGCCGAGGCGGTCCGCGTCCACCGACCGGGGGCGACGAAGGATGCCGTCGACGCGCGTGTGGGGGAGCTGCTGGCGCAGGTCCGGCTCGACGAGGCGCTGCTGAACACCCGGCCGCGCGCGCTCTCCGGCGGCCAGCGGCAGCGCGTCGCCATCGCGCGCGCTCTCGCCGCGGACCCCGCGCTCCTCGTGCTCGACGAAGCGGTCTCGGCGCTCGACGTGACGACGCAGGTCGAGGTGCTCACCCTGCTCGACACCATCCGCCGCGAGACTGGCGTCGCACTGCTGATGATCACGCACGACCTCACCGTCATCCGGCGCCTGTGCGACCGGGTGGTCGTGATGCGGGCAGGGCGGATCGAGGAGTCCGGAACCGCCGAGGCGATCCTCGACCGCCCGCAGGCCGAGTACACGCGGCTGCTCCTGGACTCCATCCCTCGGGAAGGATGGACGCCTACCCGTCGTCGGCTGGGCAGGACCCGCTCCCTTCCCACCGTCACCCGCAGCAGTGCCATCGTCCCCGACTGAATCGAGTTCCCATGCCCGCCGACCTGATCGATCCCGGCTTCGAGTACTGCTTCGAGCTGCGCTGCGCCGTCGACGAGGCGCTGCCGCTCGGCGGGTCCGAGCCCGGCGAGGGCCTCCACTTCGCCCGGGTGTCGGGCGGTGAGTTCGACGGGCCGCGGTTGCGCGGTCGCGTGCTCGACAGCGGCGGCGACTGGTGGGTGGCGCGCGGACTCTCGGTGACCCTCGATGCCCGCTACGTGATCGAGGCCGAGGTGCCGGGCGGGGCGGCAGGCGTCGAGGTCGTCAACCGGGGCGTGTGGCGCACGGACCCGTCGTCGTTCGAGCGGATGCTGGCGGGCGAGGACGTCGGCGAGGCGGAGCTGTACTACCGCACCGCCTTCGTGTTCCGCACCGAGCACCCCGACCTGCAATGGCTCACCGAGTCGCAGTTCGTCGGGTACGCCCGGCCGGAGCCGGGATTCGTCGTCATCCGGGTCTTCCGGCTGACCTGAGATCAGGATCGAGAACGGGAAGACATGATCGCGGAGACAGTCATCGTCGGCGGGCGCATCTTCGACGGGAGGGCGCTGACGTCGAACACGGCGGTCGCCGTCAGCGGCGGCCGGATCGTGCGCGTCGGCTCCGATGCGGCCGTGGGAGAGCTGGCGGATGCCTCGACCCGGGTGATCGATGCGCGCGGCGGGCTGATCCACCCCGGCTTCGTCGACGCCCATGCCCACGCGGTCTTCGCCGGCGTCGAGCGCCTGAGCATCGACCTCACGCCCGCGACGAGCGTGCAGGAGACCCTGGACCTCATCCGGGAGGGTGCCCGGCGCAGCGACGGCGCGTGGCTCACCGGCGGCGGATGGAGCCACGACCTCTTCCCCGTGCCGACGCGGCACCAGCTCGACGAGATCGTGCCCGACCGCCCCGTCGCGCTGAGCGACGCCGGGCATCACACTCTGTGGGTGAACTCGAAGGCGCTGGAGCTGGCGGGCGTCGACCGGAACACGCCGCAGCCGCACAACGGCGTCATCCACCTCGACGAGGCAGGGGATCCGATCGGCTATCTCAACGAGACGGCGGCCGAGCTCGTCGGCCGGGTCGTCCCGCCGGCGACGGACGACGAGATGTACGAGGGGCTCCTCAACGCGCAGGAGCACCTGTGGTCCCTCGGCGTCACGGGCTGGCACGAGGCGATCCTCGGAGAGTACAACGGCAAGGCCGACTGCACTCCCGCTTTCCTGCGCGGCATCGCCGACCGAACGCTCAAGGACCAGACCTCGGGCGCCCTCTGGGTCGCCCCCGGTCTGCGACAGGAGGACGTGCCCGCGCTGGTCGCCCGCTTCATCGAGCGCCGCGACCGCAACGCTGCGGCGGGATTCGACACGAGCACCGCGAAAGCGATGATCGACGGTGTTCCGCACGGTGAGACCGCTGCGCTCCTCGAGCCGTACTTCAATCACACTCATGACGGCTTCACGGGCGAGCTGCACTTCACCGAGGACACCATCCGCGACCTCGTGGCGCAGCTCGACGCGGCCGGGTTCGCGCTGCACCTGCACATCATGGGGGATCGCGGCATCCGCGTGGCCCTCGACGCGATCGAGGTGGCCCGTGCCGTGAATGGCGCAGGACGACGTCACCACATCGCGCACCTGTCGATGGTGCAGCCCGAGGATGCGCGCCGGTTCGGGCCGCTGGGCATCACGGCGAACATCCAGGGGCTCTGGGCAGCGCCCGATCCGTACGTCGTGGCGCTGATCGGCGAGGAGCGGATGAGCCAGGGCTATCCGTTCCGGACGATCGCCGACAGCGGGGCCGACCTGGCGATGGGCTCGGACTGGCCGGTGTCCCCGGCCGATCCGTGGCTCGCGATCCACGTCGCGGTGAACCGCTGGGCCCCGCCGCCGCCCGGGATCGAGGTGCCGCCGCTGCCCGCCGGCGCGACCCCGCCGGCGCTCGACGCGGAGCACCAGTCGCTGACCCTCTCGCAGGCTCTGGGCGCCTACACCAGCGGCTCCACCGAGCTCGTCCTGGGCCGGCCTGGCCGCATCCGCGTGGGAGAGCGCGCCGACCTCGCGGTCGCGACGGCCGACCCGTTCGCGCTGCCGCCCGAGGCGCTCGTGTCGCTGCAGACCGCGGTCACGCTCGTCGCCGGCGAGGTCGTCTTCGAGCGCTGAGCGCCCGCGGGCTTCGGCTAGGGCTGCGAGTTGCGGCGGCCGGCGGCGCGCCGGACGAAGCCGAAGATGACGGTGCCGACGAAGAGGATGATCCCGATCACGCCGAGCCAGAGCAGTCCCTCGAGCGCGAATCCGACGACGGCGAGGATCGCCCACACCACGAGGAGGATGACGATCACGGTCAGCATGCCCTCACAGTACGCCCGGGCTCTGCTGCCGGATAGGGGCAGAGGCGGGCCTCACGGTGCGGACAGGTCGCGGTCCGCGGCATCCGCTCCCTTCGCCTGCACGCCGGCGGCCTCGGCGCGCTGCGCGGCCTCGAGCCGTTCGGCCTCCTCGCCGCCGATCGCCTCGCCGCGGGCGACCAGGCCGGCGACGTCGGAGAGCGGGATCTCCTTCAGGAAGAGCGACAGGACGAACGCGACGGCCATGAACGGCACGAGGTACCAGAAGACCGGCGCCAGGGCGTCGGCGTAGGCCGTCACGATCGACTCGCGCACGGGCTCGGGCAGGTCGTTCAGGACCGCAGGGTCGATGGAGGATGCCGCTTGCGAGGCCTGGTCGGCGGATGCCCCGGCCTGCGTGAACGCGGACAGCAGGTTCTCGGTGAGCCGGCTGGTGAAGATCGCGCCGAACACCGCGATGCCGAGCGCCGCGCCCGCCTCGCGGAAGTAGTTGTTCGAGCTGGTCGCGGTGCCCACCTGGGTCGCGGGAACCGCGTTCTGCGCGACGAGCACGACCACCTGCATGACGAGCCCCAGGCCCGCGCCGAACAGGAACAGGTAGACGCAGATCAGCCACACCGGCGTCTGGGCCGTGAGGGTGGTCATGAGCACGAGGGTGATGCCCGTCATCAGCGTGCCGAGCACCGGGAAGATGCGGTACCGGCCGGTGCGGGTGATCAGGATTCCCGACACGATCGAGGTGCCCATGAGGCCCACCATCATCGGCAGCATGAGCAGACCGGATGCCGCGGCCGACGTGCCCGCCGACATCTGGAGGAACGTCGGCACGAACGCGAGAGCGGCGAACATGCCGATGCCGAGCACGAACCCGATCAGGGTGACGTTCACGAACACGGGGTTCTTGAACAGCGACAGCGGCATGATCGGGTCGGCCGCGCGCGACTCGGTGAAGACGAAGAGCGCGATCGACGCGAGGAGTCCGGCGCCCCACGCCCACGTCGCGGGGGAGTCCCAGCCGTGGTCGCGGTCGCCGCCGAAGTCGGTGAAGAAGATCAGGCACGTCGTGGCGGCGGAGAGGAACACGACACCCAGCCAGTCGATCGGCTGCGTCGCCTTCTTGCTGGGCAGCTTCAGGGCGAACAGGGCGATCAGGAAGGCCGCGATGCCGACCGGGATGTTGATGTAGAACGCCCACTGCCACGAGAGGTGGTCGACGAAGAATCCGCCGAGGAGCGGCCCGGCGACGGCGGACAGGCCGAAGACGGCGCCCAGCGGGCCGAGGTACTTGCCGCGCTCCGACGCCGGCACGATGTCGGCGATGATCGCCTGCGAGAGCACCATCAGGCCGCCGCCGCCGAGGCCCTGCACGGCGCGGAACACCACGAACATCCAGAAGTCGGTCGCGAAGGCGCATCCGATCGACGCGAGCGTGAAGATCGCGATGGCGATGAGGAACAGGTTGCGCCGCCCCAGCACGTCGCCGAACTTGCCGTAGATCGGCATGACGATCGTGGTGGCGAGGATGTACGCGCTCGTGATCCAGACCTGGTGCTCGACCCCGCCGAGCTCGCCGACGAGCGTCGGCATCGCGGTGGAGACGATCGTCTGGTCGAGGCTCGACAGGAGCATGCCGGCGATCAGCGCCGAGAAGATGATCCAGATGCGGCGCTGCGTCAGCAGCATCGGCCCGTCGCCGGGCGCGACGATCGGAGTGGAGGCGGTGGCGGTCATGGCGTGCTTTCGGAGGTCGGGTCGGTCGGCGGCGCGAAGGCCGCCGCGTCGGGCGAGGGCGGAGTCTGTGAGGCGAAGAGCGTGTGCGCGGCGGCGAGGTGCTCGGCGAGCACGTCCGCGAACGGGCGGGGAGCGACGGGGTCCAGTGAGGCGGGGACGGCCAGGCGCGCGAGGTGGCCGACGATCGCCACGGCGGCGACGGCGCGCGGGTCGTCGTCGCTGAGACCCTCGCGCCGGGCGACGAGAAGCACATCGCGCGCCTCTTCGGCCCGGTGGCGGTCGAGCATGTGGGCGACGAGCCGCGGCTCGCGCTCGGCGGCGGCCATCAGCTCCTCGACCGAGGACCGGTCGAACTCGAGGGCCGCCCACCGCGCCACGCTCAGCGCCGCGTAATCGGTGAGGAGGGTCGGCGAGACCTGGCCCTCGGGCGTGCGCGGCCGCATGGCGACGAAGAAGTCGTCGGTCTCGTCCCGATCCGAATGCAGCGGGATGCCGAGCACTGCGTCTTCCTTCGATGCGAAGTAGTTGAAGAACGTGCGGCGCGAGACCCCCGCCTCATCGCACAGCTGATCGACCGTGAAGCTGCTCAGACCGCCGGCGGCGGTGGCCCGTCGAGCCAGGGAGACGAGGGTGCGCGTGATCTCGGTGCGCCGACGCTCGCGCGATGAAAGTGCACTCTCGGTCATGTAGTGCATTATTGCACTCTTGAGCCGAACGTGCACGACCGTGGATCCGTTTGGTTGACTCCCGGCGGCTCCCCTCCGGGGCGGTATCGAGTTCGACCCCGGAGTCGAGCCGGACGATCAGGCGCTTGTCTGGGCGGTGACCAATCTCGTGTCGCGCCGGTGCGGTCGCCCCGAGCAGCGATAGCCCGACGTCGCCCGGAAGGGCAGTCGCCCTTGACATCGGCTGGCCGCTCAGGCGTTCACGAGCGGCCAGCCGGTGTACGCCTCGGCGAGGAAGGTGCGCCCGGCCTCGGACTCGACGACCGACCGCAGCTCGCCGAGCTGGCGCCGGCGGTCGAAGTCGCTCGCATCGGGGGTGACGTGGAGCATGCTCGTCATCCACCACGAGAAGTGCTGCGCCTTCCAGATGCGATGCGACGCCGTCTCGGCGAAGGCGTCGACGAGACGTCCGTCGCCCTCGAGCAGCAGCGCGCGCAGCGCGCGGTCGAGCAGCACGACATCCGCGACGGCGAGGTTCATCCCCTTGGCACCCGTCGGCGGCACAGTGTGCGCGGCATCGCCCACGAGCACCGCCCGGCCTCGTCGCAGCTCGTGCGCGACGAAGCTGCGGAACCGCAGCACATCGCGCTGGAAGATCGGACCCTCGTTCAGCGTGGTGCCCGGAACGCGCTCCTGCAGCGTGTCCCAGATCTCGGCCTCGGACAGCGCGCCCGGATCGGCCTCGGGATCGCACTGGAAGTACATGCGCTGCACCGTCGCGCTGCGCTGGCTGATCAGGGCGAACCCCGCCGGGGCGTTGCTGTAGATGAGCTCGTCCGCGCTCGGCGGAGCCTCGCACAGGATGCCGAACCACGCGAAGGGATACTCCCGGAAGTAGCCGCCGGTCGACGAGCCGGTGACCGCCGCGCGCACGACGCTCCGCGATCCGTCGGCGCCGACGACGAACTCGGCGTCGATGCGCAGATCGTCGCCGTCCGACGTCGTCGCGAACACCGACGGCCGGTCGGCGTCGACGCCCTCCACCCGCAGCGCCGTGGTGCCGAAGCGCACGTCCTGTCCGGCGGCGAGCCGCGCGTGGATCAGATCCTTCAGCACCTCGTGCTGCGGGTAGAGCCAGACGCTGCGGGCGACGAGGGCGGGGAAGTCGATGCGATGGCCCTCGCCGTCGAAGCGGAGTTCGATGCCGTCGTGCCGATGGCCGTCCTGGAGCACGCGGGTCGACGCGCCGGTCGTCGTGAGCACGTCGACGGTGCCCTGCTCGAGGATGCCGGCGCGGATCGTGCTCTCGATCTCCTCACGCGTCCGCTGATCGATGACGACGGACTCGATCCCGGCGTCCGCCAGCAGGTGCGACAGCAGGAGGCCGGCGGGCCCGGCGCCGACGATGGCGACGCGAGTGCGGACGGTGGTGGTCATGTCGTCTCCTTCGACGGGTGGACGCGACCATTGTGCGGGGATCGAGGGGGCCCGATCACCGCGCATCCCGTTGAACGGGACTCGGCTCGACGGGACTCGGCTCAGCGTCGGTAGCCGAGCGCGTTCTCGATTCCGCGCGCCGCCGCGCGGAGTTCGGTGAGCGCGGGCGGGACAGGATCCTCCCGGCGCAGCACGCTCGACAGCGCGGCGATGACCGTGCCGGTCTCGTCACGCACCGGAACGGCGACGCCGGTCGACACGGCCTCGATGTAGCCCGGCGCGATCGCGTGGCCGAGCGAGCGGACCTCGGCGAGCTTGCGGCGCAGAGCCGCGGCATCCGTGATCGTCTCCTCGGTCAGTGCGCGCAGCGGAGCGTGCAGGATCCGCTCCTGCAGATCGTGGTCGCCGAAGGCGAGCAGCACGAGGCCCGACGACGACGCGTGCAGCGGCAGCCGGCCCGCGACGCGCGTCACGTTGGATCCGGAGTGCGGGCCGCTCAGACGCTCGAGGAAGAGCGCCTCGTCCTGCTCCAGGATCGCCAGCTGGGTGTGCTCGCGCACGCGCGCCTGCACACGCTCCATGTACGGGAGGGCGACCTGGCGCAGTCTCAGTGCCTGCGACGAACGGGTGGCGAGCTCCCACAAGCGCATGCCGACGCGGATCCGGCGGTCGTCGTCGCGCTCGAGCAGTCCGGCATCCACGAGCTCGCCGACGATCCGATGCGCCGTGGACGGAGGGAGCCCTGCGCGCCGCCCGATCTCCGCCGCCGACTGGACGGTGCGGATGGGCGTGAACGTGTCGAGCACCCGGATGAGCCGATCGGTCACCGAATCGCCCGAGCTCGAGTTCGCCACACGGCCATCGTGGCACAGCCCGAGGTGGATTCCCATTGGGTGGGAAGGTGCCCCACGCGCGGCCGGGAACGGCGGAGGATGCTGGCACGCCCTGAATCCGTGTCGAGGGAGACACCATGACCGACCCCATCGCTCCGGCTGCGGCGGCGCCGGAGTCTCTCCTCGCGTCGCCCGATCAGGTGGACCAGTCCACGATCACCCGCGAGATCGGCGCGCTCCACACCGCATACGCCGAGCGCGAGCGCCGTGGCGAGACGCTCCCGGCGACGATGCACGACTTCCCGCCGTACCGCTCGAGCCTGCTGCGGCATCCGACGAAGAACCCGCGGCTCGTCGATCCCGAGACGATCGAGCTCTGGTCGCCGGCATTCGGGCAGCGTGACGTGGCCGCCATCGAGTCCGATCTCACCGCCCAGCACGCGGGCGAGCCTCTGGGCGAGCGGATGACCGTGCGCGGGCGGCTGCTCGACTCGTGGGGGCGCCCGGTCGCCGATCAGCTCATCGAGGTGTGGCAGGCCAACAGCGCCGGACGGTACATCCACCAGCGCGACCAGCATCCGGCGCCGCTCGACCCGAACTTCACCGGCGCCGGCCGCGCGATCACGAACGACCGCGGCGAGTACCTCTTCACGACGATCAAGCCCGGACCGTATCCGTGGAAGAACCACGTCAACGCATGGCGGCCCGCGCACATCCACTTCTCGATCTTCGGCAACGGGTTCACCCAGCGGCTCGTCACCCAGATGTACTTCCCGGGCGACCCGCTGTTCGCGCTCGATCCGATCTACAACAGCATCTGGCGCCAAGAGGACCGGGATCGGCTCGTCGGCGTCTACGACCACGACCTCACCTCGCCGGAGTGGTCGACGGGGTACCGCTTCGACATCGTCGTCGACGGCCCCGACGCGACCTGGTTCGAGCCCGAGGAGGAGCACTGATGCCCCGCCCGAAGACGCACGCTCCCACCCCCGGTCAGACGGTCGGGCCCTTCTTCGCCTACGGCGTCGGCTATCCGAAGATGCACGAGGTCGCCCACCCGCATTCGCCGGGCGCCATCGTCCTCGGCGGCACCGTGTACGACGGCGCGGGCAGCCCCATCCCCGACGCCTTCGTCGAGATCTTCGCCGCCGACGCCGACGGCAGCGTTCCCCGCGCACGCGGGTCGTTCCGGCGCGACGACCACACCTTCACCGGGTTCGGCCGCGCGTTCACCGACGACGAGGGGCACTTCGAGTTCTGGACCCGCAACCCGGGAGCGGTGGGCGCCGCCGCCCCCTTCTTCGCCGCGATCGTCTACGCGCGCGGCCTCCCCGACAAGCTCCACACCCGCATCTACCTCCCCGACGACGCCGACGCGCTGGCCGCGGACCCGCTGCTCTCCTCGCTCGACGAGGACGACCGCGCTACTCTCGTCGCGACGCGCCTGCCCGGCGGGGGACTCCGCCACGACCTCCGGCTGCAGGGCGAGAAGGAGACGGTGTTCCTTGTCTTCTGAGCCCCGGAACCCGGCGGTCGACGTCGGCCTGCTCGCGCCCGTGTCCACGGGGCACGACGCCTCCGTGAGAGATGCCGCCGTCGTCGACGCGCTCGTCACCGCCGAGGTCGCCCTCGTCCGCGCGCTCGCGACGGTCGGCGGGCTCGAGGGCGCCGTCGCGGACCGGGTCTCGGCTGCGTTCGGCTGGGCGGAGGGCGGATGCCGCGAACACGGCGTCGACGCGGCGGCCCTGGCGGCGTCCGCCGTCGCGGGCGGCAACCCCGTCATCCCGCTCGTCGCGGAGATGAAGGAGCGCGGCGTCGATCCCGACGCGGTCCACCGCGGAGCCACCAGCCAGGACATCCTCGACACGGCGCTGATGCTGGTGTCGAGGAACGCGATCGACGAGATCGCCCTCTCCCTCGGCCGGGCCGACGCCGCGCTGACGTCCCTCGCCCGAGAGAACCGGGACGTCGTCGCGGCCGCGCGCACGCTGACTCAGCACGCCGTGCCGACCACGGTCGGCGCCCGGATCGCCGGCTGGGTCCGCGGCATCCGTCGCGCGGCAGAGCGCCTGCGCACCGTGCAGGCGGGACTTCCCGCACAACTCGGCGGCGCGGCGGGAACCCTCGCCGCCTTCGCCGACGAGTGGGGTCCGGATGCCGCGGCCGCGCTGCCTGCGGCGTTCGCGGCGGATCTCCGGCTCGCCGCGCCCCCCGCGCCCTGGCACACCGAGCGCTGGCCGGTGACCGAGCTCGGCGACGCCCTCGTCCAGGCCGTCGACGCGGTCGGGAAGGCGGCGTCCGATGTAGCGCTCCTCACACGCCCCGAGATCGGCGAGTTGGCCGAAGGTCGCGGCGGAGGCTCGAGTGCCATGCCGCAGAAGCAGAACCCGGTCGCCTCCGTGCTGATCCGCTCCGCCGCGCTGCGCGCTCCCCAGTTCGGCGCGACGCTGCACCTCGCTTCGGCGTTCGCCGTCGAGGAGCGTCCGGACGGGGCGTGGCACGCGGAGTGGCCGGCGCTGCGCGAGCTGCTCCGGCTGGCGCTCGGCGCCTCGGCGCAGGCGGCCGCGCTTGCCGAGGGCCTCGTCGTCGATCGCGACGCGGTTGCCCGCAACCTCGCGGCGTCGCACGGCGGCATCCTGAGCGAGCGACTTGCCCGCGTGCTGGTGCCGCGCATCGGGCGCGAGCGCTTCGCCGGCCTGATCGCCGCGCCGGGCTCGCTGGCCGACGCCGTCCGCGCGCTGCCCGAGGCTGCGGACCTCGACGTCGACGCACTCCTCGACCCCGCCGGGTACACCGGCCTCGCCGCCGCGATCGTCGACGCGACGGCGGACACGCATGACGACGCCGACGACGACGCCGACCGATGACCCCGCCACTCGCGCTCACCGATCCGGTCGGCCCCGCCGGGGCGCCGCTCCTGCTGCTCGGGCCGTCGCTGGGCACCTCGACCATCCTGTGGGAGACCACGGTCCCGCTCCTGTCCGCGCACTTCCGGGTCGTCGCGTGGGACCTTCCGGGGCACGGGGCCTCGCCGGCCGCGCCCGGGCCCTTCACCGTCGCCGACCTCGCCGATGCGCTCGCAGTGGCCGTCGGCGAGCCCGCGTTCCTCTACGCCGGCGTCTCCCTCGGCGGAGCCGTGGGGCTCGAGCTCGCGCTGCGGCACCCGGAGCGGGTGCGCGCCGCCGCGATCATCGCCTCCGGCGCGCAGCTCGGCGACCCCGAGAGCTGGCATCGGCGGGCGGCGCAGGTGCGCGCGCAGAGCACGTCGAGCCTGATCATCGCGTCGGCGCAGCGCTGGTTCGCCGACGGCTCGGTGGCGCGGCATCCGGAACTCACCGGCCGTCTGCTCCACGCGCTGCAGGGCGCCGACGACGAGAGCTACGCCCGGTGCTGCGAAGCGCTCGCCGCCTACGACGTGCGCGATCGGCTCGGCGACATCACGATGCCGATCCTCGCCGTGTGGGGTCAGCACGACGCCGTGGCCCCGCAGGGCAAGGCGGACGAGATCGCGCGGGGCGTGTCGCACGGCGAGGCGGCGATGATCCCGGATGCCGCGCACCTGCCCCCGGCCGAGCAGCCCGAGGCGATCGCGCACGCGCTGCTGAGGTTCTTCGCCGAACTCGAGGAGACATCATGACCCGATCCGACGGTGACGGACTCACCGACCAGCAGCGCCACGACCAGGGCATGACGGTGAGGCGGGCGGTGCTGTCCGACGAGCACGTCGACCGCGCGACCGCGGCGACGACCCCGCTCACCGCCGACTGGCAGGACTTCATCACCCGCGTCGCGTGGGGCGACGTCTGGTCCCGGCCGGGGCTCGACCGCCGGTCGCGTTCCATCGCGGTGCTGACCGCGCTCATCGCGCTCGGGCACCACGAGGAGCTCGAGATGCACCTGCACGCCGCACTGCGCAACGGCCTCACCGTGGACGAGGTGCGCGAGGTCATCCTCCAGTCCGCGATCTACTGCGGCGTGCCGGCGGCGAACACCGCGTTCCGCATCGCCGCGCAGGTCTTCGGCGAGGAGGGCGCATGATCGACAAGACGGTGACGGATGCCGCGGCCGCCGTGGCGGGGATCCCCGACGGTGCGACCGTGATGATCGGCGGCTTCGGCCGCGCAGGCCAGCCCGTCGAGCTGATCGACGCGCTCATCGAGAGCGGTGCGTCGGGCCTCACGATCGTGAACAACAACGCCGGCAACGGCGACACCGGCCTCGCGGCGCTGCTCGCGAAAGGCCGGGTCCGCAGGATCATCTGCTCCTTCCCGCGCCAGCATGACTCGTGGGTGTTCGACGGCCTGTACCGGGCGGGGGAGATCGAGCTGGAGATCGTCCCGCAGGGCAACCTCGCGGAGCGGATCCGCGCCGCCGGCGCCGGCATCGGCGCCTTCTTCTCGCCGACGGGCGTGGGGACGCAGCTCGCCGCGGGCAAGGAGGAGCGCACGATCGAGGGCCGCCGGTACGTGCTCGAATACCCGATCCGCGCCGACTACGCCCTCATCTCGGCCCTGAAGGGCGATCGGTGGGGGAACCTCGTCTACCGGGAGACGGCCCGCAACTTCGGTCCGATCATGGCGACCGCGGCGACGACCACCGTCGCTCAGGTCGACGAGGTCGTCGCGCTCGGCGCGCTCGACCCGGAAGCTGTCGTCACGCCGGGGATCTTCGTCGATCGGGTCGTCCCGGTCGGGGAGCGGCCATGGCTGCGCGACGGCGTGCTCGTCGGGGGCGTCGACATCGAGGGGCGGCCCACGACGGCCGCGGCACCCGGAGCAGGGGAGGTCGACCAGTGAGCACCCGCATCTCCCGCGACGACCTCGCGCGCCGCATCGCCGCCGACATCCCCGAGGGGGCATACGTGAACCTCGGCATCGGGGCGCCCACGCTCGTGGCCAACTACCTGCCCGACGACCTCGAGATCATCCTCCACACCGAGAACGGGCTGCTCGGCATGGGCGGCGCCCCCGACCCGGACCGGATCGATCCCGACCTCATCAATGCGGGCAAGCAGCCGGTGACCGTTCTGGCGGGGGCTGCCTACTTCCACCACGCGGACTCGTTCGCGATGATGCGCGGCGGTCACCTCGACGTCTGCGTGCTGGGCGCCTTCCAGGTCTCGCAGGCCGGGGACCTCGCGAACTGGTCCACCGGCGCGCCGGGCGCGATCCCCGCCGTCGGCGGCGCGATGGACCTCGCGATCGGCGCCAAGGAGGTCTTCGTCATGACCGACCTCCTCACCAAGATGGGCGAGTCGAAACTGGTCGACGTCTGCACCTACCCACTGACCGGGGTCGGCTGCGTGACCCGCGTCTACACCGACCACGCCGTCTTCGACGTGGTGGACGGACGGTTCGCCGTTCGCGAGGCCTTCGGTGACAACACCGCGGGTACGCTGGCCGAGCTGACCGGTCTGGAACTGATCGAGCCAGCGGATGCCGCGGCATCCCGATCCGGAGAATGACATGCCCGCCACCTTCATCTACGACGCCGTCCGCACTCCCTTCGGCCGTGCCGGGGGGGCCCTCGCCGGCACCCGGCCCGACGACCTCGCCGCCGTCGTGATGAGGGCTGCCGTCGAGCGCACCGGGCTCGATCCGGCGCGCATCGACGACGTGATCTTCGGGGACGCGAACCAGGCGGGCGAGGACAATCGCAACGTCGCGCGCATGGGTGCGCTGCTCGCGGGCTTCCCGACGACCGTGCCCGGGACGACGGTGAACCGGCTGTGCGGGTCGTCGGTCGAGGCCGTGATCCAGGGATCCCGGGCCATCGAGGCGGGCGACGCCGAGATCATCCTCGCGGGCGGCGTGGAGTCCATGAGCCGGGCGCCGTACGTCGTCGAGAAGTCGCCGAAGCCGTGGCCGGCGGTCGGGAACCCGACGATGTGGAACACCGCGATCGGCTGGCGGATGACCAACCCCGCGCTCCCGGCGGAGTGGACCATCTCGAACGGCCAGTCGGCCGAGAAGCTCGCGGGCATCTACGGGATCTCGCGGGGCGCCCAGGACGCCTTCGCGCTGCGCAGCCACCGGCTCGCCGCCCAGGCGTGGGCGTCGGGTGCCTATGCCGACGAGATCGTGCAGGTGCCCGGCGCTGAGCTGGCGCGTGACGAGGGCATCCGCGACGACACCACCCTCGAGAAGCTCGGCGGGCTGAAGGCGCTGTTCGCCGCCGACGGGACCGTCACCGCCGGAAATTCGTCCCCGATCAACGACGGCTCCTCCGCGGTGCTGCTCGGGGCCGAGGTCGCAGTGGATGCCGAGCCGCTTGCGCGCATCGCGGGCCGCGGGGTCTTCGGCAACGACCCCGACGTGTTCGGGGTGGCGCCGGTGGAGGCGGCGAACCGCGCGCTCGCACGAGCCGGACGCACGTGGGCGGATGTCGACGTCGTAGAGCTGAACGAGGCATTCGCCTCCCAGTCCCTCGCCTGCCTCGCCGGCTGGCCCGACCTCGACCCCGAACGGGTCAACATCCATGGCGGCGCCATCGCGATCGGCCATCCGCTCGGCGCCTCCGGCGGCCGCATCATCGGGCACGCCGCGCACGAACTCAAGCGTCGCGGCGGTGGAGTCGCCGTCGCCGCCCTGTGCATCGGGGTCGGGCAGGGCCTCGCCGTCGTGCTCGAGCGATGATCCCCCGCTTATGCGCGAATCAATATTACTTATGACGGAACCAGACAAAACGCGCTAGCCTCGAGAGTGCCGCAACGGCGCGACACGAAGGAGAGCACGCGCACATGCTTCTCGAGCGAGACCTCATCCAGTCCGTCGGATTCCGCAACGTCCGAAAGGGCGGCGAGATCACCGGCTTCCAGTTCCGCGTGCGGATGCCCTCCTATCGCGGGATGGCCGCGTCCCTCATCGATGGAATCGGCGTGCGCATCCCCGGTCTCGTGGACGTGGCTCCCGACGTTCCGACCTGGACGCTGCAGGGCCGCACGTTCACCCTCGCCGAACTCTGGGAGAGCGACGGCGTGCGCTGGCAGCTGGAGGAGGCGGCGATCGTCACGGTGCCGCTCGCGGGCGGCCTGCCCGACGGCATCCACGAACTCTCCATCGACCTGCGCCTGCGCATGTCGTACATCCCCCAGGAGCACCAGCCGAGCCGGTACGAGGTGACCAAGCACGTCACGCTCACCCCCGAGGCGGCGGGCGCACCCTTCCGCTACGGCGTCTCGCTGTACAGCTACATGGGCGACTACGGCACGACCCTCGACCTCGAGACGGCGCTCCGCTCGATCGCCGACCTGGGGGCGACCGGCGTCGAGATCCTCGGTGAGGGCCACGTGCCGAACTACCCCGAGCCGCCGCAGGAGTGGGTCGACGAGTGGTTCCGCCTGCTCGGGGTCTACGGCCTGGAGCCCACCAACTACGGCTCGTGGATCGACACGCGACTGCACTCGAGTGGCGAGAACGGCCGCGACATGACCGTCGCCGAGGGCGCGGCGGCGCTCCAGCGCGACCTGCGCCTCGCCAAGCGGCTCGGGTTCCGGTTCGTGCGGCCGAAGATCGGGGTCGTCTCGAGCGACCTCGTCCCCCACCCCATCTGGACCGAGGTGGTCGAGAGCTCGCTTCCGCTCGCGGAGGAGCTCGACGTCGTGATCTGCCCGGAGATCCACTCGCCGACGCCGATCAAGCACGAGGTCGTCGACGACTACATCGAGCTCATCCGGCGCACCGGGACGAAGCACTTCGGCCTCCTGCTCGACACCGGGATCTTCCAGGACCGGCCGATCCCGCTCCGCCCCGGCGAGCTGCCCGGGCGCCGGCCCGCGTTCCTCGACGGCATCGGCGTCGACCCCGCCGACGTGTTCGACATCATCGATCACGTCGTGTTCATCCAGGCCAAGTTCCACGACATCGACGACGAGCTCGTCGATCAGCAGATCCCATGGGAGCCCGTGCTGCGCGCGCTCAAGGACGCTGGGTACACCGGCTACCTGTCGAGCGAGTACGAGGGCGAGCGCACCCCGTGGCGTTCGATCGAACAGGTCCGCCGCCAGCACTCGCTCATGCGCCAGACCGCCGACCGGCTCTAGCAAGGACACGACCATGCCCAATGGACTCATCCACGACGACAGCCTCCGTCCGCACCCGGACGGGCTGGCACTGCGTCTCACGCTGCCCTGGTACCGCAGCCTCTGGCTGTCGTCCGTGACGAGCCTCGAGCTCACCGTCGACGAAGAGAGCGTGCCACCGGCCGACCTGAGCCTCGAGCTCGGCGGTCGTCGGTATCCCCTCGACGACCTGCCCGCGCAGAGCGAGACGCTGTGGTTCCTTCAGGAGCATCCGCTGCTCATCGTCCGGCGCGATCACGCGGCGTCGGTCGGAGAGCAGCACCGCGTCACGCTCGTCGGCCAGCTGCGGCTGCCCTACATGCAGATCGCGCCCGGCGAGAACGGCGGTCCGGGCATGTACGTGCCGAACTTCGTGCGGGACGAACTGACGCTCACGGTGACGGATGCCGATTCCCCGGCGCCCGCGATGGTGACCGACGTCCCGCCGCCTCCACCCGCGACGGAGGCCGATCCGTTCCAGCTCGGGCTCACGCTCTACTCGGCAAGCGCCGAGTTCCGGGCAGGCTGGTTCGACTTCGACGGACTGCTCGACCGTGTGGCCGAGCTCGGCATCGGCCCCGGGATCGAGATCGTCGCCTCGCAGGTGGTGCCGACGTACCCCGTGGTCTCGGACGACTTCGTCCGCACGTGGCGCGACGCTTTCGACCGGCACGGGTTCACAGCGTCGTCGTTCGGCGCCAACCTCGACATGGGCCGTCGCCGGGATCGCGACATGACGCCCGACGAGGAGTTCGAGTTCAGTCGTCTCATGTTCGAGGGCGCGAAGAAGCTCGGCTTCCCGCTCGTGCGCATCCAGAGCGCCAAGCCGGAGCTGCTCCGCCGGCTCCTGCCGATCGCCGAAGACCTCGAACTCCGGCTCGCCTACGAGATCCACGCGCCCCTCGGGCCCAACGCCGAGCCGATCCTGAAGGTGCGGGACACCTACGCCGAGCTCGACTCACCCCTTCTCGGCTTCGTGGCGGACTTCTCCTCGACGATGCACGCCATGTCGCCGACGCTGCTGCGGGCCGTGCGCCGAGCGGGGCTCGACGACGAGTCCGTCGACCGCCTGCAGCAGATCTGGGCCACCGATGCGCCGATGCGCGAGCGGCAGGAGGAGTTCATCGGCTATCTCCGCGGGAGGGACTTCGATCCTGCGCGTCTCGGCGCCTTCGGCCACCTGGCCTTCAACATGCACGGCCACGTCGATCCGCGCGAGTGGGCCGACATCATGCCGCAGATCCTGCACGTCCACGCCAAGTTCTACGACATCGACGAGCACGGGCAGGAGCCGGCGATCGACTATCCCGAGCTCGTCCGCGTCTTCGTCGAGGGCGGCTATCGCGGCTACTGGTCCAGCGAATGGGAGGGCCACGCGTTCGCGGAGCTCGGCGAGGTGGATCCTCTCCTGCTCGTCCGACGCCAGCACGACCTCATCCGTCGCGCGATGCGCGAGCTGCAGCCGGCCTGACGCTCAGGAGGGGTGCGCGTTCGCCTCGACGAGGCGACCGGCCTCCTCGAACAGCCCGCGCATCCAGGCGTGCTCGGGGTCGCGGGTGTGGGACGGATGCCACCACAGGGCGTTCGTGAGCGGTGTCGCGTCGAACGGGAGCGGGACGACGCGGATGCCGCCGATCCGCAGCATGTGGGGGGCGAGGGCTGCCTGCACGAGCCCGATGCGGTCGGTGCCGCTCACGAAGTGGCCGACCGAGAGGAAGCTCTCGAGGATCACCTCGATGCGCGGCTCGACACCGAGCTGCTGCACCTGCCGGGCAGCGGACGTGAAGGCAGACCGCGACTGGTACGTCATGACCCAGGGCAGCTCCGCCATGTTCTGCATCGACAGCGACTCGCCCACGTGCGCGTTCGAGTCCGAGACGACCGCCAGCCAGCCGTCGTGCCACAGATCGAGGAAGGGCAGGTCGGAGACCGGGCCGTGCGGGATGACCATCCCGTCCGCCGAGCGGAGGCGGGTCGCGGCATCCTCGACGATCACGGGGTTGTGGAGCATGAAGCGGAAGCGCACGCCGGGCGAGCGTTCGGCAGCGAGGCGGGACACCACGGTCCCCAGCGTCACGAAGCCGTAGTCCGATCCGTAGATCGAGAACTCCCGCGTCGACTCCTCCGGGCTCCAGGTGGCCTGGCTCTCGAACACCCGCCGGGCGGCCTCCAGGGCGGTGGTCGTGTGATCCGTGAGCCTCAGCGCGAACGGGGTCAGCTCGTAGGTGTTGCCGCGGCGCGCGAGGATCTGATCGCCGAAGTGCGTGCGGAGCCTGCCCAGTGACGCGCTCAGCGCCGGCTGGCTCAGGTGCAGGCGCTCGGCCGCACGGGTGACGCTCTTCTCGGTGAGGAGCGCATCGAGGGCGACGAGCAGATTGAGATCCAGTCGGGACAGCAGGGCGTGATCGGTCACCACGTCGTGATCCTCCGGTGCAGGTCGGTGCTCCACTGTATCAACGCAGTCGATGAGGTCGCGAGGGGCTATATGTCCCGGTAATGCGGTGGACCACCGCCGATGCACCGTATCGGCTTATGCCGCATATCGCAAACACTTATGTGCGTTTTCGGCACATGGTCGGGATACTGGTGTCACAGCACAGGCGCTCGAATGGACGAGCCGCCGACAACGAAGTCAGAAAGGCTGGACATGTCACAGCACAGTCACACCGCTCTGCGTCGAGGAGCGATCATCGCGGTCCCCGTCATCGGAGCGCTGCTCCTGGCCGGCTGCTCCGGCTCCGGCGGCGACTCGGGCGACTCGGGCGACGGAGGCCCCGTCGAGTTCTCCTTCACGTTCGCGACCTCCAACAACCTCGAGAGCCCGTACGAGACGCTCGCGAACGCCTATATGGAGGCGAACGACGACGTCACCATCACGACCAACCCGACGCCGAACGACAAGTACGGCGAGACCATCCGCACGCAGTTCCAGGCGGGCAACGCCGGCGATGTCGTTCAGACGACGCCGGGATCGGGCGACGCACGTGCTCTCATCCCGCTCGCAGAGGCCGGCTTCCTCGAGCCGCTCGGCGAGACGGCCACGTCCCTGATCCCGCAGGGGAGCGAGACGCTCTTCGAGCTCGACGGCGAGGTCTACGGCCAGCCGATGGACTTCACCATCGCGGCCGTCGTCGCCAGCATGGGCACCGCCGGCATGAACGGCCTCACGGAGTGGCCGACCAGTGAGGACGAGCTCTACGACGCGTGCTCGGCTCTCGCAGGGGACGGCAAGTCGCTGCTCGTGATCGCCGGCGCGGCGCCGCCGAACGCGGGCCTCACCGCCCAGGGCATCGCCGCCACGCGCGTCTATGCAGAGACGCCCGACTGGAACGACCAGCGAGCCGCCGGCGAGGTCACGTTCGCCGACAGCGAGGGCTGGGCCGACACCCTGCAGACGATCATCGACCTCAACGACGGTGGGTGCTTCCAGGCCGGCGCCGAGGGTGGCGGGTTCGACGCCATCACCAACGGACTGTCGCAAGGCGCTGCCGTCGGAAGCTTCATCCCGTCCGGCTCCGCCGTCGAGATCGCGACCGCCGCACCGCCGGAGGCCGACTTCAAGGTGCAGCCGTTCCCGCCGGCAGACGGCGGAGACCCCTACATCATCGCCAGCTCGAACTACACGATCTCGATCAACGCAGCATCGGAGAAGAAGGAAGCAGCTGCCGAGTTCGTCGAGTGGCTCGCCTCTCCCGAGGCACAGGAGATCTACTACGAGGCATCCGGGCTGCTCCCGATCTCGAACTACCAGGACCTCGACCTGAGCGACACGATCTACTCGCCCGTCGTCGACCTGCTGGCCGAGGGCGCCTACACCCCGCTGCCGAACAACATCTGGCCGAACCCGGCCGTGTACGAGGCGCTGTCGGTGGGCGTGCAGGGTCTGCTCACCGGTCAGAAGACCGTGGACCAGGTTCTCCAGGACATGGACGCCGCCTGGGGCGAGTGACACGATGAGCCGCCCGGGCACGTGTGCCCGGGCGGCTCAGCCGCACCTCCGCACGATGACGTACGAACACGAGGAATCATGACCGCGACACTCAACTCCGAGACCGAGGCGCTGATCGTCCCGAAGCGGAATCGCCGCGGGCGCCGCCGTGACGTCGAGCCTCGCCGTCCCGGCCTGCTGAAGTTCGGCTACTGGTGGTGGGCGCTTCCCGGAATCCTCCTCGTCCTCGCGATCCACTACGTCGCGACCGCGATCGGCGGGTTCTTCGCCTTCACCGACTGGTCGGGCATCGGCGACTTCACCTGGATCGGCCTCGACAACTTCATCGCGATCTTCAACGACCCGACTCAGATCGGCGCCGTCACCAACACGCTCTTCCTCGCGTTCGCCTCGGTGATCCTCAGCAACATCGCCGGCCTCGCCCTGGCGCTCGGCCTCAATCGCGGACTCAAGACCCGCTACGCGCTGCGCGTCCTCTTCTTCATGCCGGTCGTGCTCAGCCCGCTCGCCGTCTCGTACGTGTGGAAATTCATCTTCGACTACAACGGTCCGATCAACGGCGTGCTGCGGGCGATGGGCCTCGGCGAGTTCGCCAAGGCGTGGGTCGCCGACCCGACGTGGGCGATCTGGACCGTGCTCATCGTCATCGTGTGGCAGAACACGGGCTTCGCGATGGTCATCTACATGGCCGGCCTCGCCGCGGTGCCGGTCGAGATCGAGGAGGCCGCAGCCATCGACGGCGCGAGCCTGTGGCAGCGCTTCTGGCACGTGACGTTCCCGTCGATCCGTCCGGCCGTCGCGATCGCCACCACGCTAGGACTCGTCAACGGACTGCGCGTGTTCGACCAGATCATGGCGCTCACCGGCGGCGGGCCGGCCGGCGTGACCGAGACCCTCGCGACGCAGGTGTACAAGGAATCGTTCGCCCTCGGCAACTTCGGCTACGGCGCGGCGCTCGCCCTCGTGCTGACGCTCATCATTCTCGTCTTCGCCGTCATCCAGCAGCGAGTGACCAGCGGTCGCCCCGAGGAGGCCTGACATGTTCCGCTACACCAAGCTCACCGGCATCCGCGAGGTCGTCTTCTGGATCCTCGCCGTGCTGTTCCTCGCGCCGTTCTACTTTCTGGTCACCACTGCGTTCAAGTCCGACGAAGAGGTGCTGACCACGTCGAACCTCGCCCCGCCGTCGAGCCTGGACTTCAGCAACTTCACCGAGGTGCTGACGGCGCAGGGCAACTCGAACGTCATCCAGGGCCTGTTCAACAGCGTGATCATCACCGCGGGCAGCATCGTCGGGCTCATTCTGCTCGGAGCGCTCACCGGCTACGTGATCGCGCGGAGCACGCGGCGCTGGAGCCGGGCGGTGTTCTACCTGTTCCTCATCGCGATCGTCCTGCCGACGCAGCTGGGCACCGTCCCGCTCTACATCGGCGCCCGCACGATCGGGCTGACCGGGTCGATCTGGGGCATGATCATCCTCTACACCGGGATGCTGCTGCCGCTGTCGATCTTCCTGTACGCGGGGTTCTTCCGCAGCCTCGGCACCGAGTACGAAGAGGCCGCGACGATCGACGGCGCCTCGCGCACGCAGATCTTCTTCCGCATCGTGCTGCCGCTGATGTCGCCTGCGACCGGCACGGTCGCCATCCTCGCGGGCCTCATCGTGTGGAACGACTTCTTCACGTCGCTCATCTTCCTCGGCGGCTCTGAGAACCAGACGCTTCCCGTGGCGATGTACTACTACATCGGCTCGCTGGTGTCGTCGTGGAACAAGATCTTCGCGATCGTCATCGTCTCGATGATCCCGATCCTCGCGTTCTACCTCTTCGCGCAGAAGCGCTTCATCCAGGGCTTCGCCGGCGGGCTGAAGGGCTGAGCCGATGACCGCCGACAACCGCGCGGCGTTCGAGACCTTCGTCGACCTCTTCTACACGCAGAAGCGCGTCGCGGATGCCTTCGCCCGGCTGGTCTCGGACGACCATGGTCCACGTCAGAGCCTCCCGTCCGGGCGTCCCCGACGCCGCGGTCGCGGACATCTACCGATTCGAGGACGGCCGGATCGTCGAGCACTGGGACGTGCTGCAGCAGGTTCCCGTGCATGCCGTCCACGACCACCCCATGTTCTGAAGACTCAGGAGAGAACACCGTGTACCAGCTCGCACCCAACATCGAACTGCTCTTCACCGAGGCCGGCGACTACCACGATCGCGTACGCGCGGCCGCCGCGGCCGGCTTCGACGCCGTCGAGATGTGGGGGCCCACCGGTGCCGATGCCCCGGCGACCCCGAAGGACCTGCCCGCGCTCAAGGCCGCGCTCGACGAGACCGGCACGCAGCTCACCGCTCAGCTCAGTGAGCCGCGCACCCAGTTCATGATCCCGCCCTGGGATCACTCCGAGTTCTTCCGCAAGCTCGACGAGGGCGTGGAGATCGCGCACTTCCTCGGCACGCCCCGCATGGTCGTGGGCAGCGGGACGGGCTTCGGAGGGTGGAAGCGCCAGGTGCAGCTCGACAAGCTCGTCGAGATCTACCAGAAGGCGATCGCCCAGATCGATGGTTCCGGGATCACGCTCGTCCTCGAACCGGTCAACGTGCGGGTCGACCACCCCGGGTCGCTGCTCGACCGCACCGCCGAGGGCGTCTACGTCGCGCGCGGCGTCGATTCCCCGTTCTTCGGGGTGCTGTACGACATCTACCACTCTGCGGTGGAGGGCGAGGACATGGCTGCCGAGCTCGCGAACGCCGGTGAGCTCATCAAATACGTGCAGCTCGCCGACGCACCTGGACGCGGTGAGCCCGGCACCGGGTCCCTCGACTGGCCGGCGACCCTTGCCACGCTGCGCGCCTCCGGCTACGACGGGCCGATCGGCCTGGAGTACTACCCGCAGACGGCGTCCGACGAGTCGGTGCGCTACATCCGAGACGTGGCAGCGCAGGCATGAGCAGCCGCTATCCGGAGCAGGTCGACGTCGCCATCGTCGGGAGCGGCCCGGCCGGGGCCGCGTACGCGCGCATCCTGAGTGAGGAGGCGCCCGACGCGACGATCGCGATGTTCGAAGTCGGGCCGACCGTGTCGGACCCGCCGGGCGCGCACGTGAAGAACATCGCAGACCCCGACGAGCGCGCGCGTGCGCAGCTGCGCTCGGAGGGCCCGTCGGCGCACGACGACGGCGACCGGGTCGGCGGAATCGTGAAGACCGCTCAGCGCCGCGCACGCCCCGGCACCTTCCTCCTCGAAGACGGCTATCAGGTCGAGGGCGAGGACGGCTTGCCGGTCGCGGCGTTCTCGAGCAACGTGGGCGGGATGGCCGCGCACTGGACCGGAGCCTGCCCCCGACCGAATGACAGTGAGCGAATCGACCTCCTCGGCGAGGGCGACCTCGACGAGCTGCTCTCGGAGGGTGAGCGGCTCCTCGGTGTGACCACCGACGCGTTCGAGACGTCCCCGTACGGTCAGATCGTGCGCGACCGCCTCGCCGCGGCGGCGGACGAAGGTCGCTCCGAGCGCACACGCGTGCAGCGGATGCCTCTCGCGGTGCACCGCAACGACGAGGGCCGGCTCGTGTGGTCCGGCTCGGACGTCGTGCTCGGCGACGTGACGCGCGACAACCCGCATTTCACCCTGTTCGACGAGTCTCTGGTCACCCGAGTGCTCGTCGAAGGAGGACAGGCAGCGGGCGTGGCCGTGACCGACCGACGCACCGGCGAGTCCCACGAGGTGCGCGCCCGGTTCGTCGTCGTCGCCGGCGACGCATTGCGCACGCCCCAGCTGCTGTGGGCGTCCGGCATCCGGCCCGAGGCGCTCGGACGCTATCTCAACGACCAGGCTCAGATCGTGTTCGCGGTGCGCATCCGCGACCTCGTAGCCGCCGACGCCTCCGCTCAGTCCGGAGCGACCGGCCTGAGCGAGTACAGCGGCGTCACGTGGGTCCCCTTCACCGATGAGGTTCCGTTCCACGGTCAGGTGATGCAGCTCGACGCATCTCCCGTGAAGCTCGCCGAGGACGATCCGGCCGCACCCGGCTCGATCGTCGGGCTCGGGCTCTTCTGCGCCAAGGACCTGCAGGCCACGGACCGGGTCGAGTTCTCGGCGGACGCAGTGGACGGATACGGGATGCCGGCGATGACGCTGCACTACCGGCTCACCGAGCACGACCGTCAGGTGTTCGATCGCGCGAAGGCCGAGATCGTCCGGCTCGGCCGGGCCATCGGCGAACCGCTCGATGACCGCCCGTTCATGATGCCGCTGGGTGCATCTCTGCACTACCAGGGCACGACCCGGATGGGTGCCGCGGACGACGGCGCGAGCGTGTGCTCGCCCAACAGCGAGGTGTGGGCGCTGGCCGGGCTCTTCGTCGCCGGAAACGGCGTGATCCCGACCGCGACGGCGTGCAACCCGACGCTCACCTCCGTCGCCCTCGGGGTGCGGGGTGCTCGCGAGATTGCGTCTCGCTTGCTTACGTCGAAATAAGACATTACACTGTAGAAACTAGGACAAAGTCGTCAAGGAGGACCTTGTGATCCCCGACCGCATCATCGAGCAGGGAACGCTCACGACGGATGGCACGCGTGCCGCCGTCGAAGTCCGGCTCCCCTGGTACCGCGCGCTCCCCGCGTCATGCATCGCCGCAGCCACCCTCACCGTCGACGGCGTCGAGGCGCCGGCGGACTCGCTCCGCTGGCACATGAACGGGCGCACATTCACGTTCGCAGAGCTCGCCCCGAACATCGAGGAGTGGTGGTTCCCGACCGATTCCGCCGTGCTCTCCGGCGACGTTCCCGTCGCGGACGGGGCCGCCGAGCACACGGTCGAGGTCGGCCTGACCCTCTACATCCCCTACATCGTCATCGGCGCGGACGAGGTGCTCCACATCGAGGAGCACGACGCCAAGACGATGACCGCACGGAAGGCAGTTGCGGCATGACTGTTCCATCCCCCTCGATCCCCGCCCGTCGGCAGGGATCGCCTGGCACGCCCATCCAGGGCGTCACCCTCTACAGCTTCACCCGTGCCTTCCACGGTCGCGAGTACGACCTCGAGGGCCTGATCCGCAAGGTCGCCGCCGACGGGTACGGACCCGGCCTCGAGATCATCGGATTCTCGAGCTTCCGCGGGTTCCCCGTGATCGAGGATCGCTTCGCCGGCTGGTTCCGCGACCTCGTCGCCGAGACCGGTCTCGTCACGACGTCGCTCGCAGTCAACGCCGATATCGGCATCCACCGCGACCGGCTCCTGAACCAGGACGAGCTGCTGGAGTACATGCGGCGCCAGATCGAGGCCGCCGCGAAGCTCGGCTTCCCGATCGCGCGCGTGCAGATCTCGATCACGCCCGACTCGATGGAGGCGCTCGCCCCCATCGCCGAGGAGCACGGCGTCACGCTCGCGCTCGAGGTCCACGCCGACCAGTACGCCTCGCACCCGCGCATCCTCGCGCTGCGCGACCGGTACGAGAAGGTCGGGTCGCCGTTCCTCGGCTTCACGATGGACTGGGGCGCCACCGTCAGCGGCTTCGCCCCGTCGCTCATCGAGGCCTATCGTCGCCGGGGCGCCTCGGAGGAGCTGCTCGCCAAGGTCGTGGACCTGTGGGACGAGTTCTACCAGCAGGGACCGCCGGCCGACCAGGCCGACCACGGACAGCGGTTCGGCCGATTCATCGCCCTCGCGGCGCAGAACGGCCGTCCCGACCTCGGCATCGACTTCGGCATCAACGGCACCGGCCTGTTCGGACCGGCGCGGGTCGACGACTGGCTCGAGATCTTCCCGTGGATCAAGCACGTGCACGGAAAGTTCTTCGGCATCGACGAGAGCGGCGAGGAGCCCTCCGTCCCGGTGCGCGACCTCGTCCGGCTTCTCGTCGAGAACGGATACTCCGGCGCGATCTCGAGCGAGTACGAGGGATGGCACTGGAACTACTGGCAGAGCCCCTTCGACATCATCGCGGGCGAGCAGGCCGTGCAGCGCTCCGCTGCCGAGGCTGCCGGGTCGCGCATGATCACGGATGCCGCGGAGGCTCGCGCCACTCTCGCCGCACACCTTCCCCAGACCGTCGGCCGCTGAAAGGACCGGACCATGACCTCTGATGGCATCGCCGGAACCGGCATCAAGCTCGGAACCACCCTCTACTCGATGACCAGCGAATTCGCCGGCGGAATCTATACGCCCGAGACGCTGATCAAGGCCGTCCACGACGAGGGCATCGGCCCCGGCATCGAGTTCAACATCGCGCAGCTGCTGCGCACCTACCCCGACGTCGACGACGCGTTCGTGAAGCTGTGGTTCGACAGCATCGAGAAGTACGGGCTCGAGCCCAGCGCCGTCGGCACGAACCTCGACATGGGGCGCCGCAAAGACCGCGACATGACGCCGGACGAGGAGCACGATTTCCTCGCCCGCCAGCTGAAGACCGCGCACACGCTGGGGTTCAAGCGCGTCGTGATCCGCTCGCACGGCAGGGAGCTGCTGCGCAGCCTGCTGCCGCTGGCCGAGAAGTACGACCAGAAGCTGGGCTACGAGATCCACGCCCCGTCGGGCCCGAACGACCCGCAGGTGCTGCGGATGCGCGAGATGTACGACGAGCTGCAGTCGGATCGGCTCGGCTTCACGGCCGATTTCTCCTCGACCATGCACAGCCTGTCGCCGACGCTGCTGCGCACGCTCGGGCAGATGGGGATGGATGAGAGTCACTTCCCCGTCATGGAGGAGATCTGGCACGAGCCGACGCCCATGCACGTGCGCAACCAGAAGTTCGAGGACTACCTCACCGGCGAGGGCGTCGACCCGCTGCGGTTCGGCCCGTTCACCCGCCTCGCGTTCAACATGCACGGCCTCGTCCCGCCGGAGGAGTGGCTCGACATCATGCCGCAGATCTTCCACGTCCACGCCAAGTTCTACGACATCGGCGCTGACGGGGAAGAGCCGGCCATGGACATCCCGCGCATCGTCCGGCAGTTCGTGGAGGGCGGCTACGAGGGATACCTCTCCAGCGAATGGGAGGGGCACGCTTTCTCCGACCTCGGCGAGGCCGACCCGATCGACCTCGTCAAGAAGCAGCACGCGCTGATGCGCCGCGCGATCGAAGAGGCCGTCGCGTCTCACCGAGTACCGGCCTGAAAGGACGGCGACCAGCCATGGCAACCCACAATTCCCTCTTCGCCGAGAACGACGTCCGCCGGGTCGACGGCGGGATCGCCGTCTCGGTCCAGCTGCCCTGGTACCGGAGCCTCTGGCTCTCGGCCGTGGACGATGTCGACGTCACCGTCAACGGCGTGACGATCCCGAAGGACTCGCTGCGGTTCGAGCTCGAAGGCCGGAGCTATCGCATCGAGGAGCTGCCCGAGCAGTCCGAGACTCTCTGGTTCGTCGCGGACCGGCCCGACATCGTCATCCCGCTGGACCCGGTGCCCGCGCCCGGCGAGAAGCTCACCGTCGAGGTCGTGCTGACGATGCGTCTGCTGTACATGCAGATCATGCCCGGCGCGGACGGCGGTCCCGGCCGCTACGTGACCAACCGCGTCCCGGTCGAACGCGAGGTCGTGCTCGCATGACCCTGCGCGTCGCCGACTTCTCCACCAAGTGAGCACGCCGATGACCGACGTCCTGAACGTCCTCATCCTCTCCGGGCACATGACCCGGGAGCACGACAACGAGTTCCGCAGCTTCCGTCAGCACAACCAGTGGCTCACGACGCTGCTCGAGGACACCGGGAGATTCCGCGTGCGCGTGGTCGAGGACCCGCGTGGTCTCGGCGCCGAGATCATCGACAAGTACGACGTCGTGATCGTCGTCTTCGAGGGCCGCGACGGGTATCACGACACGGCCGTGGGCTTCGGGCCCGAGACGGATGCCGCACTGCTGAGGTTCGTGCACGATCACGGCAAGGGCATCGTGTGGTTCCACGGCTCCGCCGCGCAGGAGGACGACTGGGGCTATCCCGAGGAGTACAACGTCATGCGCGGCTCGCGCCTGACCGTCGCCGGCGGCCTGCGCCCCCGGCCGTGGGGCGAGGCGCAGCTCGACACGGTGGAGCCGAGGCATCCGATCACCGAGGGCATCAGCGCGCGCTGGACGGTCACCGGCGACGACATCCTCACGGGCGTCGAGATCCTCGACGGCGCGCGCGTGCTGCTCACGACCTTCGACGACCTGGAGTCGTACGAGCGTGCGCCGGTGTGGCCGATGTCCCACTACCCTGTCGCCATTCCGGATGCCGGGATCGCGGCGCTTCCGGGCATGAACACCGACCAGCCGATCGCGTGGATCAACGAGTACGGCGCCGGCCGCTCCTTCACGATCACGATCGGCCACGACATCGACACGTTCCGCCGCATCGAGTTCCTCCGCATGTTCCCGCGCGGCGTGGAATGGGCCGCGAAGGGCGAGGTCTCGCTGGCGGGACCCGACCGGCGCGGTGAGCGCCGCTTCCTGCCCTGGCCGTACTACAACCACGAGGGCTGAGTCCCCGCCGAAGGCCCGAATCACCGTGCACATCTGCGGAGATGTGCACGATGACGGATGCCATCGGGGCGAGGCATCCGCAGATCTGCACATCTCCGCACTTCTGCGCGGCATGGAGCCCAGGACTCAGCCGCGAATCGGATCGGCGACCGTGAGAGCCTCGCGGGCGAGGACGAGGTGCGCGCGGGTGCTCTCCACCGGATCGTCGTCGAGCCACTCCTGCCCGCCCCACTCGCTGCAGAGGGTCCCGGCGAACCCGGTGCGGCGCAGCGCACCGGCGAGATCGGCGATGGGTTGCGAAACCCGCCCGCCGGCGTCGTCGAGGTCCCAGAACTTCAGGTGGGCAGCCGAAAGCAGCGGGAGGACCGGCTCGAGCTCGGCGACGTCGCTGCGCCCGAAGCGCACGAGCAGGTTCATGAAGAGCGTGTGGATGTGCGGCGGCACGGCGCCCGACCGCAGGGTGTCGACGACGATCGCAGTGGTCGACGAGACCTTCCAATCCTCGTGCAGCGCGCGCATCAGATGGCGGGGAAGGCCGGCGGCGTCGAGCCGCTCGAGGTACGTGACGGGCAGCGCGGGCATCAGCATGCTGATGTCGACGAGCAGGCGCACGTGCGGGCTGTCGATGCTCACCAGCGCGTCGTACGCCGGTGCGGCGGACGGGTTCGAAGGCGAGCCGGAGCCCTGCGCCTCCTCGAAGAGCACGAGATCGAGCTCCTCCAGAAGGGGAAGCAGCCGCGTCAGCAGTTCGGGACCGGCCTGCCCGAGGGGCAGGCGCAGGCCGCTGGCTCCCAGGGCCGCCGCGGCCCGCAACTGCGGCACCAGGAACTCGAACCGCTCGTCGTCCGTGCGGCGTCGAGACGGCGCGGCCCAGTCGTCGATGCTGCCGCCGACGATGCTCACCCGCCCGCCGAGACCGACCAGCTGGTCGCGGAAGGCGCTCGCCTCGGCGACGGTCGGCTCGGGGAACGACCGCCACAGCTGGCCGAGTTCCACCTCGATGTGCGCGGCCAGTCCCTCTGCGACGAGGGATGCCGCGATGTCGGGGGCGGACCGCTCCGCCGCGATCACGGCCGGGGTGAGGTTGAAGGCGCTCGCCGACAGGATCCAGGATGCGGGAAGGGGTGCGGTCATCGATCGCTCCAGTCGGGTCACGCGACGTCGCGCGAGACGGTCTCGGCGCCGGCGGCGTCGGTGATGAGGGTCTGGGAAGAGGTGAAAGGCAGCCGCAGCGGGCCGTCCGGGCCGGATTGCAGGTAGGGGACGATCAGCTCGAACGAGACGCGGACCTCGTGGGCGCCAGGCCGCAACGGGATGCGTCCGCGCAGCACGACGCGATCCTGCACGTACCACCAGCCGCGCTCGTGCACGAGGGCGTCGGCGGGCACGGATCGGTCGCCGATCTGCGCGACGATCGCTCCGGCCGGGCGCCCGTCGATCTCGACGCGGGGATCGACCAGGCTGGCGATCGGAAGCGAGCGGATCCAGGGCAGGGACAGGCGCAGCGCGAAGCCGTCGGCCGTCGATCTCAACGCGTCCGCATGCAGCGTCGCAAGCGTCATGGCTCACCCTCGATTCCTCGCTTATGCGAAGAATCTACCGGCTTATGTCAGTTTTGTGAAGAAGATGATGCCTGTGCAGTCAGCGACGGCGACGGCTGCTGGTCGGCGAACCAGCGCGGGAACGTCGTCTCGAAGAGCTGCTCCTTGACCATCTCGACGCCGCCGCGGAGCGGCTCGCTCACATCGTCGATGGACTGCACGATGCTGAGGTCGCGCGTCGCCAGGGGCAGCGACAGCTCGTACACCCGCTGCCTGACCTCGGCGAGGAAGACCTCCCCGGCGGCGGCGACGGCGCCGCCGATGACGATGACGCTCGGGTTGAACATGTTGACCAGCGCGGCGATCGACTCGCCGACGACGCGCGCGGATGCCTGGATCAGCGAAATCGCGAGGGCATCACCGTTCTCGGCTGCGCGGGAGATGTTCTCGGGCGTCGGAGGCGTGCCCTCGGCCGACTGGCGCGCGAGCTGTCCGGAGGCGCCTGCCGCGATGGCTGCCTCGGCGTCGCGCGTGAGGGCCCAGCCGCCGGCAACGGCCTCGAGGCATCCGACCTTGCCGCACCGGCAGGGGAGGTCGGACCCCGCGACGCGCACGTGCCCGATGTCGCCGGCCGCGCCGTTCGCTCCGCGGTGGATGTGGCCGCGCGACAGCAGCCCGGCCCCGATGCCCGAGCCGATCTTGCAGTAGATGAGGTCGAGGTCGTCGTCGGGGCGTCGCGCGCGCTCGCCATAGGCGAGCAGGTTGACGTCGTTGTCCACCCACACGGGCGCATCGAAGTGCTGCTCGAACCGGCGGCGCACGTCGAAGCCGTTCCAGCCCGGCATGATCGGCGGCGCGACGGGCCGGCCGGTCGCGAAGTCCACGGGGCCGGGAAGCCCCACGGCGACGCCCCAGACCGGTCGGGCGTCGTTGCGGTCGCGCAGCGCGTCGACCATCTCTAGGGTGGCGTCCAGCGTCTCGGCGGGTCCGCGCGAGATCTCCCAGTCGCGGTGGCTCTGATCGATGATCGTGCCGTCGAGGTCGGACAGCCCCACGTGGATGTGGAGGGCGCCCAGCGCGCAGATCACGATGTGCCCGCGATCGGAGCGGAACCGCAGCGTGCGCGGTGCGCGGCCGCCGGACGACGGACCGATGCTGCCGTCGCCCAGGAAGCCCATGTCGATCGCCTGGTCCACCCGCTGGGCGACCACGCCGCGGCCGAGTCCCGTCACCCGGCCGATGTCGGGACGGGTCGTCGCATCGCCCGTCCGCACCATGTTGACGATGCGCAGGAGGCTCGTCACCTCGTCGGTCTGGGCGCCGAAGCGGAGCGTGGATCGCGTGGCCATGGTTGATTTTGACACAACCATCCGTCGATCCGAGCGGATCGACGCCGCAAATATCCGGGATAGCCACAAACTTAGGTCTGTCTCTGACGAAAGCGACTACCGTCAGGCGGGTGGGCAGCGAAGCGACGAAGCGCGGTGTCGGCGTCATCGGCGCCGGGCCCGGAGTGTGGGCGCTCCACGCTCCCACGCTCGCCGCCCTCTCCGACTCGTTCCGCGTCGTGCACATCGCCGATGCCGGCGGAGGGCGCGCCGCGGCCATCGCCGACCGCGTCGGTGCGAGATCCTCCGGAACGGCCGAGGAACTCCTCGCGGATCCCGAGGTCGACGTGGTCGCGATCTGCACCCCGCCGGCCTCGCACGCCGAGCTGATCCTCGCGGCGGTCGCGGCGGGCAAGCGCGCGATCTTCTGCGAGAAGCCGCTCGCCACCTCCGTCGACGAGCTCGAGCCGGTCCTCGCCGCGTGCGCGGACGCCGGCGTCGCGCTCGTGGTCGGGACGAATCACCTGTTCGACCCGGCCTGGGATCGTGTGAAGCAGCACCTCGACCGGACCGGCGCACGCATCCTGAGTGTGTCGGCGGTGCTCTCGCTCGCTCCGAACGACCGCTACCACGCCCTTGTCGCGGACCCGGTGCCGGCCGCCGCGCCCCCGCACCGTCCGCCGATCGACCCGGCCGATCCCGGCATG
>NZ_JAYRDE010000020.1:0-33641 GCF_041909575.1 Microbacterium sp.
CGACAAGGTCGAGGCACTGGATGCCGGAGCCGACGACTACGTCACGAAGCCGTTCCAGATCGACGAGCTGCTCGCGCGGCTGCGCGCGCTGTCCCGTCGCAGCACGGCGAGCGCGAACGAGCCGGTGGTGTCGTTCGGCGACGTCAGCGTGGATCTCGCGGCCAAGCTCGTGACGCGCGGCGGCGCACCCGTGCACCTCACGCCGACGGAATGGCGCATCCTCGAGTTCCTCGCCCGCAACGCGGGCGCCCTGGTGACGCGCCAGGCCCTGCTCAAGGACATCTGGGGCACCGAGCAGGTCACCGACACCGGGTACCTGCGCCTGTACCTCTCGCAGCTGCGCAAGAAGCTCGAGGCAGATCCCGCCCGCCCGCGTCATCTGCTGACCGAGGCCGGCATGGGCTACCGACTGGTACTCGACCCCGCCTGACCGGCGCTTGAGTCCGCGCCAGGCGCCGTGCGCTCGTCGGCTCATTCGCGCGAAGTCGGCTCACCCGCACGCCCGACGGCGCTCATCCGAGCCGACGAGCGCGGCCGAGCCGACGGACCCGCCGAGCCGACGGAGAGCGGATGCCGCGGCATCCGCTCTCCCGCAGGCTCAGCCGAGACCCTGGCGCTCCTCGTCGGTGGCGGCGTCATCCCCGGCCACCGGCCGGCGCGACAGGCCGACCGAACCGCCGGACGCCGCACCCGTCAGAGCTGCGTGCACGGCGACGGACTCGTCGACGTCGGGGTACTGCGGGCGCAGCTGCACGGCGTGCTGGCGCGTCTTCTCGCGCTTGGCCTTGCGGGCCGAGTACGCGAGGTTCAGGGCCTCGACGAAGATCGCGAACGCCATGGGGCCGTAGATGAAGGCCTTGTCGATCTTGATGTCGAAGCCCTCGGCGACGAGGAACACGCCGATGAGCAGCAGGAACGACAGCGCCAGCATCTTCACGGTGGGGTGCTTGTTGACGAAGGCGAAGATGTAGCGCGACGCGAACAGCATGATGCCGAACGACAGCACGACCACCGTGATGATCACGATGAGGCTCTCGGTCATGCCGACGGCGGTGATGACCGAGTCGAGCGAGAACACCAGGTCGAGCAGCAGGATCTGCACCAGCACCGAGCCGAAGGTGATCGTCTTGCGGCCGACCCCGCCGTGCTCCTCCTCGGCGCCCTCGAGCTTGTGGTGGATCTCGGTGACGGCCTTGTACACGAGGAAGAGTCCACCCGCGATGAGGATGAGGTCCTTCCACGAGAAGCCCATCTCGCCGATGAAGAACACATCCTCCTTCAGCGTGATGATCCAGCCGGCGAACAGCACGAGGATCACGCGCATCACCATGGCGAGCGTCAGGCCGAGATTGCGCGCCCGGGCCTGCTGCTCCTTGGGGAGTTTCGAGGCGAGGATCGAGATGAAGATCACGTTGTCGACGCCGAGCACGATCTCGAGCACGAACAGCGTGAGGAAGACGGCGACCAGGTCGGGGGTGAATTCGAGGGAGAAGTCCACGAAGCCATCGTAGGCGCCAGCCAGCGGCATCCATCGATCGCCGCCGACATCGCCCCGTCCGGCGGGCGGAGCGCACCGCCGTGCGGCAGGATGATCACGCGCCCCCGCCCCGGCGGGGAGACAGGAGTCGGTCCGGTCATGAGCACGGTGCTCTGGTACACCCTCCCGATCGCGGTGGCGATCGCGCTGAGCGTGTTCCCCATCGTCGCGGTGCTCGTGCTGCTCCTCGAACCCGAGCCCATGCGGCGCAGCGTGGCCTTCGCCGTCGGCTGGGCGGCGGGCCTGCTCGTGCTGGTCACCGTCTTCACGATCAGCGCGAAGCTGACGCCGCATGAGCGGCGCACGCCCTTCCCGCCGTGGGCGCACGTCGCGGAGATCGTGATCGGCATCGTCCTGGTCGTGATGGCGCTCCTCGTGGGCAGGCGGGCCGGTCGCTCCGCTCCGGCCGGCGTGACGGAGCTCTCCGGGCTGGCGAGCGGGATGACCACGCCGCGCGCCTTCGCATTCGGCCTCATGATGAACGTCCGGCCGAAGAACATCGTGCTGACGCTCGCCGCGGGGCTCGCCATCGGTGCCGCCTCGCTCGAGTTCGTCGCGAGCACGATGATCGTCGTGATCGTCACGGTGGTCGGCGCCTCGACCGTCGTCGGACTGGTCGTCGTCTACGCCGTCGGCAAGAGCCGGGTGCGGCCGAGCCTGGATCGCCTGCACCGGTACCTCGTCGACCACGCGGCGACGGTCCTGCGCCTCCTCGGTGCCCTGATCGGCGTCGCGCTCATCGTCATCGGGACGGTGCAGCTGACGAGCGGATGAGCCGCCTCCCTCCCACCCCAGGATGTGCGCCGCCTCCGAGTGCCCGGTGAACCACCCGTGCATACCGTACGGGCCATACGCACCCGCGTAGTGTGAGCCCTAGCGATCGGCATCCGCCTGTGGCTCCGCGTCGACCAGGCGGTCGGCATCCGACCAGAGCAGGTGCATCATCGCCACCATCACTCCCGTCGCTCCGACCGAGGCCCGCCTGGGTGCGGTACGCCAGACGTATGCCGGGGCCGAGACGTTCCCGCCCGTCGCCCGTGCGTACACCGAGGTGTCGCAGGTCGTCCGCGAGACCGGACTCCTGCAGCGCGCACGCTGGTTCTACGCCATCGTCGGCGTGGCCCTCGCCCTCGCGTTCGGAGGCGCCATCACCGGGTTCATCCTGCTCGGCGACACCTGGTATCAGCTCCTCATCGCGGGTGCGCTCGGCATCCTGTTCACCCAGGTGGCCTTCCTCGCCCACGAGGCGGCGCATCGCCAGATCCTCGTGTCGGGCCCCGCGAACGACCGCCTCGGCCGCTTCCTCGCGGCCGGCGTCGTGGGCATCAGCCTCTCCTGGTGGAACAATAAGCACAACCGCCACCACGCCAACCCGAACCGGGTGGGCAAGGACCCCGATATCGAGGTCGACACCATCCGATTCCTCGAAGAGGATGCCGCGAAGGTGAGCCGCCTCGGCGCGCTGATCACCCGCAAGCAGGGGTGGCTGTTCTTCCCCCTTCTCACCCTCGAGGGCGCCAACCTCCACGCGCTGGGCCTCAAGCATCTGTTCTCGCGCGGCGAGGTCAAGGGCCGCTGGATCGAGCTCGGCCTCATCGCGATGCGCTTCTCGCTCTACCTCACGCCGATCTTCCTGTTCCTGCCCGTCGGCATGGCCTTCGCCTTCCTGGGCGTGCAGCTCGCCGTCTTCGGCGTCTACATGGGGGCGTCCTTCGCCCCGAACCACAAGGGGATGCCGATCATCGCCGCCGACGCGAAGCTCGACTTCTTCTCGAAGCAGGTGCGGACCTCGCGCAACATCCGCGGCGGCTGGTGGGCGACGACGCTCATGGGCGGCCTGAACTACCAGGTCGAGCACCACCTGTTCCCGAGCATGGCCCGCCCCTACCTCGCCAAGACCCGCGAGATCGTGATGGAGCAGTGCCGCACCCGGGGCGTGCCCTACACCGAGACCAGCCTGATCCAGTCCTACGGCATCGTCATCGCCTATCTGAACCGCGTCGGCCTCGCCGCCCGCGACCCGTTCGACTGCCCGATGGTGAACCGGTTCCGTCAGGCCTGACCCTCCGCCGTCCGTCTGGGCGGCGAAACTCCAGACCTCGCGGCTACGCCAGTACGTCGCGGAGCCGCTCGGCGAAGCCGTCGGGATCGCCCGCGAAACCCGGCTGCGACGTGAAGCCGCCGTGGTGGCTCGGGAAGTCGGTGACCGGCCGGCCGATCGCGGCGGCGACGGCGCGCGCGCCGCGCGCGGCCATCTCGTCCCTCGACTCGACCCCCGCCGCGATCACCACGCGGTCGCCGAGCGCACGCAGGCGATCCACGTCCACGCGGTAGTCGATCAGCGCCGGCATGTTCCGGAACAGCGGATTCGTGCGGGTGCCGTCGTCGTCCGCCGGCATCCCGAACATCGCCGGATCCGGCGCGGGGCGATCCAGGTAATCCGCGGGCAGGGGCCCGTCGAACATGACGAGCGAGATGAACTTCGCCATCGCGGGCCCGTCACCCTCCTGCGCGTAGGTGCGCTTCAGGTCGGCGATGACCGCGAGCACGATGTCGGCATCCGGAAGGCCCTCCGCGAGGGGAGGCTCGTGGACGACCGCGCGCCGCACGTCGTCGGGGTGGGAAGCGAGCAGCGCGAGCAGGTTGACGGCTCCGCCGCTGCTGCCGAACGCATCGACCGGGCCGATGTCCACCGCCGCGACGACCCGGTGCAGGTCCTCCGCGTGCTGCTGCGCCGTGATGTCGGAGGTGCCGACGGGGTTCCGGCCGGCGCCGCGGGGGTCATAGGTGATGACGGGCCGGTCGGCGAACCGCTCGGCGAGCAGCTGAAGCCCGGTCGCGTCCATCGGAGCCGCGAAGAGGAACAGCGGCGGGCGATCCGCGCTCGCTCCCCGAAGGTCGCCGTGGACGTCGTAGGTGATCGCGTCGGCGCCGTCGCCCACGACGTGCGTGGTGACCGTCCGCTCTGCGGTGTTGTCGCTCATCGCTTCTCTCCGTCGTCAGACCGTCGCGAGCGTCAGACCGTCGCGAGCACGCCCTCGAGGCGGGCGTAGCTGGCTTCCATGCCGTCGGTCATGCCGGTGGCGAGGACCATGTCGCGCGTCTCCTTGTCGGGGTACTCGATGAGGAGCGTGATGAGAGTGACGCCGTCCTCCTCCTCGAGGTTGAGGTCGTTCAGCGTCGACGGGAAGTCGGTGCCGGTCATGTGCTCGGTCGTGACGGCACGGCGCGGGGCCTCGGCCAGCACGGTCTCGCCGTCGAAGCCGAACTTCTCGCCCTCGCCGCCCTCGACGGGCTCCCACTCGTAGCGGTAGCGACCGCCGACCGCCGGGTCGACCTCGCACACCGACATGCGCCACCCGTCGGGTCCGAGCATCCACTTCTCCAGCAGCTCGGGCTCCTGGTGCGCGCGCCAGACCAGGTCGATCGGGCCCTCGATCAGGCGGGTGATCCGTACGTGCGTGTCGTCGAGGATCTCGGTCTGCGTGCCCTTGCCGGCGGCGTACTCCCGCAGGCCGGCGAGCACCCGGTCGAGCTGGTTGATCGCCATGGTCGAGCCTTCGACGGCGCCGAAGGCGACGACCTGCTCGAGCGCGTCGGCGGACGCGAAGTAGGTCGTGTTGACCAGGCGCGACCCGGTCTCGGCGGGCTCGAACGAGAAGACGACGCGCATGACGGGCATGCCGTCCAGCGGCGCGCCGTCCTCGTTGGCGAAGTTGTCGAGGACGGTGAAGCTCTGCGGCCCGGCGATCTCGAGGAACTCCCACGAGCCGTACGACTTCTCACCCTGCGGGCTCGTCATGAAGTACACGGCGCGCCCCCCGACCTCGAAGTCGAATGTGGGGAAGGTCGCCGGCCAGCCCGGAGGGCCCCAGAAGCGCTCGAGCTGGCGCGGGTTGGTGAAGGCGTCCCAGAGCCGCTCGACGGGTGCGTCGAACTCCGCGGTGAGCGTCATCGTGAGGGCTTCGGGGTCGGTCGTGACATCGGTGACGGGCATCTCATGCTCCTTGGGTGTCGGTGTTGTCGGTGTCGGTGGAATCTGTTCCGGCCACGCCGCCGGCCGGCTCAGCCAGCAGCGCGTCGAGGCGGTCGATGCGCGCTCGCCACAGTTCCTCGTAGCGCGCGAGCAGTGCGCGGGCCCGGGCGATCATCGCCGGGTCCGCTCGGACGAGCCGCTCGCGGCCTTCGGCCCGCTTGACGATGAGCCCGGCCTCTTCGAGCACGGCGACGTGCTTCTGCACCGCGGCGAACGACATGTCGTAGTCGCGGGCCAGCGCCGAGACGGAGTGCTCCGCCTCAATGGCACGACGCAGGATGTCGCGCCGCGTGGCCGCCGCCAGAGCGTGGAACACACGGTCGATCTCGTCATCGCTCAACTCGTTTCGTACAACCATTTGGTTGTAGATTACGACGGGATGCCGCGGGCGTCAACCCCCGTGTCAACCGGCCTGCGCCGTGGTCAGAGCGTGTGCCACATCTCGAAGGTCAGCTCCGCCGCCTTCTCGGCGTCACCGGCGATGAGCAGCTCGATCAGCTGCTCATGTCGCGCGAGGGCGGCCTGCCCGTCCTGGGCGAAGCGGGCGCGCTCAGCGCGGCGCACCACCGGACCGAAGAGGTCGAGCACCGTTGCGACCGCGTCGCTGGCGAGCAGCGCCACCGGAATGGCGTGGAACTCGTCGTCCGCGTCCAGTGCCGCGCCGACATCCTCTGCATTCAGCGCCTCGGCGAATCGGCGGTTCGCCGCCTTCATCCGCTCCACATCGGCGGCCGCGAGGTTCCCCGCCGCCTCCCTCGCCGCCAGCACGTGCATCGCGGCCACGACGTCGCGGGCATCGCGAACGGCCTTCGGGTCGATGTCGCTCACCGTCGTCGACCGGCCCGGCTTGGCGACCACCAGTCCGCTCGCGCCCAGACGCAGCAGCGCTTCGCGCACCGGCGTCCGGCTCACCCCGAGCCACTCGGCGAGATCCGCGTCCTTCAACTGCTCGCCCGGGAGGAACGTGCCGTCGACGATCGCGTCCCGCAGGCGGCGGAAGACGTCGTCCCGCAGCAGCGATCGGTCCACGCCAGGGGCCTTCTGGGGAATCGGCATTCAATATATTGCCCACACTCGCACGGGCGGCCGCAACGCAACTCGCCGTTGTCGATTCAGCTCGCATGCAATATATTGCGTATCGCAGGTGTTGTACCCCTCATCAACCGCCCGGCTCAGCGCAGCCGATCTGGAAAGGGAAGAGTCATGACAACCACCGAAACGATCAAGAACGTCGTCCTCGTGCACGGGGCCTTCGCGGACGGGTCCGGCTGGCGCCGGGTCTACGACCTGCTCACCGCACGCGGGTACCGGGTCTCGATCGTGCAGAACCCGCTCACCTCGCTGGAGGCCGACGTGGCCGCGACGACCCGGGTCCTCGACCTCCTGGACGGCCCGGCCATCCTCGTCGGCCACTCCTGGGGCGGCACCGTGATCACCGAGGCCGGCGTGCACCCCAAGGTCGCCGGACTCGTCTACGTGTCCGCTCTCGCGCCCGACGCCGGTGAGACCACCGCGCAGCAGTACGAGGGATTCGCGCCGACCCCCGAGTTCGTGATCGATATCGGCGACGACGGATACGGCTACCTGAACCGCGACGCCTTCCACGCCGGGTTCGCCGCCGACGTCAGCGACGCCGATGCCGCCTTCATGGCAGACAGCCAGGTCCCCGTCCACATGGCCGTCTTCGGCACCGTCGTCAGCGCCGCCGCGTGGCGCGACAAGCCGAGCTGGGCCGTCATCGCCACCGAGGACAAGGCGTTCGACCAGGCGATGCTGCAGCACTGGGCCGGCCGCAGGGGCGCCGACATCACCGACGTGCCCGGCAGCCATGCGCTGTTCATCACGCAGGCCGAGACCGTCGCCGACGTGATCGTCACCGCCTCCCGCAACAGCGGCCGCTGAGGCCGCCCCACCCGCCGGGGCCGGCTCGCCGTGCAGACGCGAGCCGTCCCCGCGGCACAACTAGACTGGGCAGGTCCGGCGTCCCTCGAATTCCTGGAGCTGAGCCGCGTGACCACCCCCTCCCCGAAGGCCCTGGCCGACACCGTCTCGAACGCCGAGGCCACGCCCGAGAAGGCGCAGCCGTACGCGGCTCTCGGTCTCAAGCCCGACGAGTACGCGAAGATCCGCGAGATCCTCGGCCGCCGCCCCACGTCGGGCGAGCTGGCGATGTACTCCGTCATGTGGTCGGAGCACTGCTCCTACAAGTCGAGCAAGATCTACCTCCGCAAGTTCGGCGAGAAGGTCTCCGACCAGATGAAGGAACGGCTCATGGTCGGCATGGGCCAGAACGCCGGCGTCGTCGACATCGGCGAGGGCTGGGCGGTCACCTTCAAGGTGGAGTCGCACAACCACCCGAGCTACATCGAGCCCTTCCAGGGCGCCGCAACCGGCGTGGGCGGCATCGTCCGCGACATCATCTCGATGGGCGCGCGCCCGGTCGCCGTCATGGACCAGCTGCGCTTCGGCGCCATCGACAACCCCGACACCGCCCGCGTCGTGCACGGCGTCGTGAGCGGCATCTCGTTCTACGGCAACTGCCTCGGCCTGCCCAACATCGGCGGCGAGACCGTGTTCGACGCGGTCTACCAGGGCAACCCCCTCGTCAACGCCCTCGCGGTCGGCGTCCTGCGCCACGAGGACCTCAAGCTCGCCAACGCGACCGGCGCCGGCAACAAGGTCGTGCTGTTCGGCGCCCGCACCGGCGGCGACGGCATCGGCGGAGCATCCATCCTCGCCTCCGACACGTTCGCCGACGGCGGCCCGACCAAGCGCCCCGCGGTGCAGGTGGGCGACCCGTTCGCCGAGAAGGTGCTCATCGAGTGCTGCCTCGAGCTGTACCGCGACGAGCTCGTCGAGGCGATCCAGGACCTCGGCGCCGCCGGGATCTCGTGCGCGACGAGCGAGCTCGCGGCCAACGGCGGCTCCGGCATGCGCGTCGACCTCGAGAACGTGCTGCTGCGCGACCCCACGCTCACGCCCGAGGAGATCCTCATGAGCGAGAGCCAGGAGCGCATGATGGCGATCGTGGCTCCCGAGAAGCTCGACGCCTTCCTCGCCGTGGTCGGCAAGTGGGATGTCGAGACCAGCGTGCTGGGCGAAGTCACCGGCGACGGGCGCCTGCAGATCTTCTGGCACGGCGAGGAGATCGTGAACGTCGATCCGTCCACGGTCGCCGTCGACGGCCCGGTCTACGAGCGTCCGGTCGCCTACCCGACCTGGATCGACGCGCTGCGCGACGACTCGGCCGCCGCGCTCCCCCGCGACGTCGACCCCGACACGCTGCGCCGCCAGTTCACCCAGCTCGTCGCGAGCCCGAACCTCGCCGACACGTCGTGGGTCACCAACCAGTACGACTACTACGTCATGGGCAACACCGCCCTGTCCTTCCCCGACGACGCCGGCATGATCCGCGTGGACGAGCAGTCCGGCCTCGGCTTCGCGATCGCCACGGACTGCAACGGCCGGTTCTGCCAGCTCGACCCCTACCAGGGCGCGAAGCTGGCCCTCGCCGAGGCCTACCGCAACGTCGCCGTCACCGGCGCGGTGCCGACCGCGGTGACCGACTGCCTCAACTTCGGCTCCCCCGAGAACCCCGAGGTGATGTGGCAGTTCTCGCAGGCCGTGGACGGCCTGTCGGACGGATGCCTCGAGCTCGGCGTCCCCGTCACGGGCGGCAACGTCTCGTTCTACAACCAGACCGGCGACCAGCCGATCTTCCCGACGCCGGTCGTCGGCGTGCTCGGGATCATCGACGACGTCGCGCGCCGCATCCCGTCGGGCTGGCAGGACGCGGGCGAGAACATCTACCTGCTGGGCGTCACGTCCACCGAGCTCAGCGGCTCGCAGTGGGCGGGCACGATCCACGGCCACCTCGGCGGTCGCCCGCCGGCCGTCGACCTGGCGCAGGAGAAGAGGCTCGCCGAGCTCCTCCACGCGGCGTCGCAGCAGTCGCTGGTGTCATCGGCGCACGACCTGTCCTCGGGCGGCCTCGCGCAGGCCCTCGCCGAGAGCGTGATGCGGTTCGGCGTGGGCGCGCGCGTGTGGCTGAACGAGATCCAGGAGCGCGACGGGGTGGATGCCGCGACCGCCCTGTTCTCGGAGTCCACCGGCCGCGTGATCGTGTCGGTCCCCCGCGAGGACGACGTCAAGTTCCGCGGGCTGTGCGACGGGCGCGGCTACCCGGTGCTGCGCATCGGGGTGACCGATTCCGCCGCCGACGGCGACGAGCCGGCGCTCGAGGTGCAGGGACTGTTCACCGTCTCGCTCGCCGAGCTGCGCGACCTGTCGACCTCGACGCTGCCCGACGCCTTCGGCCCGATCATCACCGAGCACACCGCCTGAGGTGGTGTGGGGCGCACGTGGTCCGTTGGGGCGCACATCGTGCGCCCCACCGGACGGGGAGCGCCCCGAACCCGAGAGCTAGGATGTGAAGCATGGCGGCGGAGGACGACGAGTACAGCGGTTTCAACGACACCCGGCAGAAGCGGGTCAAGGTGATCGCGTGGGTGACGATCGTCTCCCTCATCCTCGTCGGCGGCGGCGCCACGGTCTTCGCGCTCCTCTTCGGCTGAACGTTCGCCGCGACCCCGTGGCTGCGCCCGGTGCCGGGGCTACCATGACAGGGTGGAGCCGATCCTCCTGATCATAGGGAGCTGGTGGTGGGTCGCTCCGGCCACCGTTGCGGCCGGAGCCGGCGCGTACGGCGCCCTGACCACCGGCCGCCGCCGCGCGCGACGGCTCGAACTCGACGCCGCTCGTCACGAGGAGAGCCAGGCGTATCGCACTCTCGTGGCGGCTAAAGCGCAGGTGCGCACCGCCCAGGCCGACGTCCTCGCCGCGCGTGCGCGCTCGGGCGTCTCGGCGGTGCCGATCCCGGCCAAGCGCGCGCTGCAGTCCGCCCGCGAGGCCGAGAAGGCCGCGTCGTACGCACTGCGGGCGAGCCGTGCGCGCGTGAAGGCGTCGTATGCCGAGTACCGCGCGCAGTCCTCGACCGAGCCGCTGCCGATCGAGCGCCTCTACGCCGCCCACGACGCCGTGAACGCCCGCTGGCTGTCGTACGAGACCGACATCGACAAGGCACTGGCCTATCCGGCGGTGACCGACCCCCGGCATCCGGCGACCGTCGCCTTCCTCCGCGCGCAGCGCGAGGCGCAGTGGGTGCGCCCCACCCCCGGAACCCGCGTCGCTCCCGCGCAGTTCGTGGCGTACCGCACGGCCGTCGCCGACCTCGATGCGGCCTTGATCGAAGCCGAGCGGCGGGCCGGTGTGCCCGGCGCACCGCGGGTCTCGCAGGGTGGCGTCGCGGGGGTGCTCGGCTCGGTGGCCGACGCCATCGACGCAGCCATCCCCGTGATCGAGGGACTGCGCTCGGCCATCGTGCTTCCGCGCCGGTTCACCCCCAAGCCGCCGGACTCTGCTCCCCGCTGACGGGTGCCGGCTCCTCGCGAGAGGCGCGGCCGACACCAGGCGCCGCCCGACGGTTAGCATGACAGGGTGGAGCAGATCTTCGACTTCCTCCGCGACTACTGGTGGCTCATCTTCCCCGCCCTCGCGGTGACGAGTGCCGTCGGTGGCGCGTGGGAGCGCGGTGCGCGCCGGCGTCACAAGCGCCGGCTCGAAGTGCTGCACGCCAAGGCGGAGCTGAAGGCGGCCGCGCGCGGGACGGCGCCGATCCCGGTCGCGGGCGCGACCTCCGCGGCGACCGGTTCCACGGCGACGCCGACGCCGGTGCCGACAGGCACGCAGCTCGAGCGGCTCTTCGCCGCGCACGACGCCGTGACCGCGCGCTGGCTCGAGTACGAGCTCGACGTCGCGAAGATCATCGCGTTCCCGGCCATGAGCGACGGGCGTCAGCCTCTGACGGCCGCGTTCCTGCGCGCCAAGCGCATCGCCGACGGGCTGCGTCCGGCCTCGGCGAAGGCTCGCCTGTCGAAGGACCAGCTCGCCGAGTACCGCAACGCCGTGGCCGACTTCGAGGTGGCGTTCGACGTCGCCGAGCGCGATGCGCGCCGCATCAAGGACTCCTCGTTCACCGAGGTCGAGCGCAAGCGACTCGACACGGCGAAGCAGCTGCTCTCGGTCGCGATCGACCAGGCCGCCACCCCCGCCGAGCGTCAGCTGGCCTACCGGCGCGTGCGTCAGGAGCTCGACGGGCTCATCTCGCTCTCCGACGAGGCGATCGAGGTGCTCGAGACGAAGGTCGCGCTCGAGCTGCCGCCCGCCGCTCCCGCCGCTCCGGCCGGGAATGCTCCGGATGCCGCGGCTCCGCGCGTGTCGACGACGCCGCCGCCCGCGACCGATGCCCCGGCACGTGCCGCCGACGCCTCACGTCCGGCACCGGCGCCCTGGCCGGTTCCCGCCCGGCCGCAGCCCGACCCGGCGCCCGGTCGCGTCATCCGCCCGAAGTCGCACCCCTGACGCGTTCGGCGTCGATCCACGCGTCGATCCGCTCGAACCACGCGAACAGCCAGTCGGCTTGCGCGTCGCGGTCTTCGGGGATCTCGGCGGCCGGCACCCGCCACACGCGCATCGTGATCCGCTTGTCCATCGGCAGTTCGCGCCAGATGTCGCCGATCGTGATGAGCTGATCGAGTCCGGTGTGCCCGACGAAGACCATGTCGGCGCCTGCTGCCGTCGCCAGCGCGGCGTGAACGCCCCCGGGCTGCGGCGGCATGACGTGACGCAGACCCTCGGCGCGCTCGGCGAGATCTTCGCGGCCGACCCTTCGGAACCGGTCGATGCGCGACTGGCGGCGCCGCGCCGACACCTGCCCGCCCTCGGGGAAGATCACCAGCGCATCGTCGGAGTCGAGCCCCTCGGCGAGGGCCGCGATGGACTCCTCCACGCGTGAGCCGCCCCCGGCCGCCTTCTTGCCGAAGCCGGTCGGCGTGATGAAGCTCGCGGGGATGCGGGAGAGCAGCACGTCGATGGCGGGATCCCACTGCAGCGTGTCCTTGAGCACGATCCGGGGTTCGCGGTGCGCGGTGTTGAGCAGCGTGTGGATGAGGATGAACGAGTCGCCCGGCCCGCCGTGCCGCGAAGCGAGCACGAGCGGCACGCCGGGTGCCAGCATCCGCTCGAAGGAGTCGCCCTCGTCGGCGGTCGTGACGATCTCGAGCCGCAGCACTCCGCCGAAGACCCAGAAGAGCACCCGCAGGGCCCGGGCGCCGACGCGGTAGTGCGCGCTCTGGAAGCCGGGGGAGTGCAGGGACCACCCGAACCCCGACGCGATCCACAGGACGAACAGCACCACGACGAGTGCGGCATCCCACAGCAGGTAGACCGTCACGAGCCAGAGCACGCGCGGCAGGCGGAAGCGGCCGGGGACCAGCGAGGTGAGGGCGAGCGCGACGAGGAGCCAGATCGGCGCAAGTGCGAGCATGACGAGCGCCGCCACGATGACGAGCGGGGCGAGCACGACGCGGCGCACCCAGGTCGGCGGGAGTCTCATGAGGCGACCTCCCCGCCGATCCCACGGGCAGCGAGGAACGCGCGACTCGCGTCGCGCGCCTGCTCGATGCGGGTTCGCACCGTGTCCATGCGGCGGTAAGAGCGGAGAGAGTCGTCGCCGGACAGCGCGCCGCCGGTCGGCAGCACGTGCAGCGCAACCCCGTCGGGCAGATGCTCGACGTCGCGCGCGAAGCGGTGGCGGCGCGCCACCTCGAACGCGACGCGGGCGGTCTCGACGGCGGTGCGCGGCGCGACCAGCGGCGACTCGATGCGCCCGACCTGCAGCACGAAGACGGTGCGAGCCCCCACAGCGAGCGCCTGCTCGATCGGGATGGAGTTCACGATGCCGCCGTCGATGTAGTGCTCGCCGTCGATGCGAGTGGGCGGGAGGAGCCCCGGGACCGACGCCGAGGCGAGGATCGCGTCGATGAGCGGTCCGGACTCGAAGACGCGCTCGGCGGCCCGCTCGATGCTCGCGGCAACGACGCGCAGCGGAACGGCGAGATCCTCGAACCGGGTGTCGGGTCCGAGCGCGCGCTCGAGCAGCCTGCGCAGCGGCGCGGGCGAGTTGAGGTGCGTCTTGGTCTTCACCAGCCGCGTGAGCTGTGCGGCGATCGAGTCGCCGTACACCGCGCTCGCTTCGGGCGACATCCACGCCGCCTCGAGCGCGGCGATCACGCTCGGGGTGGGATCGTGGGCGACGAGTGCGCCGTTGATCGCGCCGATCGAGGTGCCGACGATCACGTCCGGGCGGATCCCGCTCTCGAGCAGCGCCTGGAGCATGCCGATCTCGACGGCGCCGCGGACGCCGCCGCCGCCGAGGACGAAGGCGATCGGATGCTCCATCCGCAGCTCCTCTCGTCGACTCATCTTGGCAGGGGTTGCGCGACATCCGGTTCTATGGTTACTTAGTCAAGTAATTAACCAGAGAAGCGGGGCGGACGTGATCGAAGAAGGCAGGGCGCTGTTCCTCCAGATCGCCGAGAGCGTGGAGGACTCGATCGTCGACGGGAGTCTGGCCGAGGAGAGCCAGGCTCCGTCCACGAACGAACTCGCCGCCTTCTACCGCATCAACCCCGCCACCGCCGCGAAGGGAGTCGCCATGCTCGTCGACAAGGCCGTGCTCTACAAGCGCCGCGGGATCGGCATGTTCGTGGCTCCCGGTGCCCGCGAGCGTCTGCTGGCCGAGCGTCGAGCCGCCTTCGCCGATCGTTTCATCGATCCCCTGCTGGCCGAGGCGCGCACCCTCGGGCTGGACGCCGACGACCTGTCCACCCTCATCCGCGACCGCGCGCTCACGCCTGTCGCGCCCACCACCGAAGGAGACGCCCGATGACCGCCGTGATCGAGGTGAAGGGGCTCACCAAGCGCTACCGCGAGACCCTCGCCGTGGACGACGTGAGCTTCACCATCGAGAAGGACACCATCTACGGGCTTCTCGGCCGCAACGGCGCCGGAAAGACCACCGTCATGTCGATCCTCACGGCGCAGAACTTCGCGACCCACGGCGACGTGCGCGTCTTCGGTGAGAAGCCGTACGAGAACCCCAAGGTGCTCGGGCGCATGTGCTTCGTCCGCGAGAGCCAGAAGTATCCCGACGACGCGAAGCCCGCGCACGCCTTCAAGACCGCGCGACTGTTCTTCCCGAACTGGGACCAGGACGTCGCCGACCGTCTCATCGAGGACTTCCAGCTGCCGATGAACCGGCGCATCAAGAAGCTGTCTCGCGGTCAGCTGTCGGCCGTCGGCGTGATCATCGGGCTCGCGTCGCGGGCCGAGATCACTTTCTTCGACGAGCCGTACCTCGGCCTCGACGCCGTCGCCCGGCAGATCTTCTACGACCGGCTGCTCGAGGACTACACCGAGCACCCGCGCACCGTGATCCTCTCGAGCCACCTGATCGACGAGGTCTCCAACCTCATCGAGCGCGTGCTCGTGATCGACCGCGGCCGGATCATCATGGACGAGGACACCGACGCCGTCCGAGACCGCGCCTCCAACATCGTGGGCGACACGGCCGCCGTCGACGCCTTCGTCGCCGGGCGCGAAGTCATCCACCGCGAAAGCCTCGGCCGTGTGTCGTCGGTGACCGTGGTGGGCGCCCTCACCGCCGCGGATCGCGAGCGGCTCGCCTCGGCCGGACTGGACGCCGCACCGGTGTCGCTCCAGCAGCTCATCGTGCGCACGACGCAGCACGCCGCCGCCGAACCGAACACCGTCGAAGAAGGAGCACTGCGATGAGCCGCACCGTCAGCGTCGTCCGCATGCAGCTGATCAACCGCCAGACCTACATCTGGGTGCCCCTGCTGGTGCTCGGCGGAGCATTCGTGCTGACCCTGGCGATCTACGCGATGCTCGAGACCTCGGGCGTCACGGGGCCGAAGTACGGCGGCGGCGCGCAGGCACCGCTCTGGTACTTCTGCGTCGTCGGGGTTCAGGCGCTCACCCTCACGTTCCCGTTCTCGCAGGCGATGAGCGTCACGCGGCGCGAGTTCTACACCGGAACGCTCCTCACCGCCGCGGCATCCAGCCTGGTGCTCGCCGTCGTCTACGTCATCGGCGGCTACCTCGAAGACGCCACCGGGGGCTGGGGGATGAACGGCTACTTCTTCTCGCTGCCGTGGGTGTGGGAGGAGGGTGCGGCCGTCGCGCTCCTGTTCTGGTTCACCGCCGCGATGCTGGTGTTCGTCTCGGGCTTCTGGGCCGCCACCGTCTACAAGCGCGCCGGAACGCTCGTCCTCACGCTCGTGCTCGTCGGACTGGGCGCGCTGCTCGTGCTGTGGATGTATCTCGTCGGCCGCATGGACGCGTGGGAACAGGTGTTCGCGTGGTTCGCGGCGCAGGGTGCGCTCGGTCTCTCGCTGTGGGGCCTGCTGCTCGGCGCGGTGCTCGCGGCCGTCGCCTTCCTGACACTGCGGCGCGCCGTCCCGTAGCCCGGACGCTCGCCGGGAGGCGTCAGCGGCTGTCGGCGGCCTCGGTGTGGTGGCGGATGACCTCGGCCACCACGAAGTTGAACCACTTCTCGGCGAAGGCCGGATCGAGTTCTGCCTCCTCGGCGAGGCGGCGGAGCCGTGCCACCTGCTGCTCCTCGCGGGCGGGATCGGATGCCGGCATCCCATGCTCCGCCTTGAGGTGACCGACCTGCTTCGTGGCCTTGAAGCGCTCGGCGAGGAGATAGACCAGGGAAGCGTCGATGTTGTCGATGCTGCTGCGCAGGCGCGTCAGCGTCGCGGTCGGGTCCTCGGTCATGGCAGCCTCCTCGGCCTCCGACGATACCCGAGGGACTGGATCACGCCCGACGCGTCCACTATCGCCCGCATCGGGTGAAATCACCGCGCGCGCTCCGCCGCGTCACCGGGCCGGTTCTAGAGTGTGTCGCATGACCGACGCTGCCACCTCGCCCGGCGCGAGCGACGCCGAGACCCTCGCTCCCCTCGCCGCCGACCCTGCGGCCGGGACGGATGCCGGCGGTTCGACGGCGGGCGCGCTCGCCGCCGCCGAGCTCGCACTGGCCGAGAACCAGCAGGGCCGGCCATTCTGGGCGCGTCTCGACAATCCGTTCACCGTCGGCCTGCTGCTCACACTCGGCGGACTGGTGGCTCTGCTGCTCGGGATCGCGCTGGCGAACATCTCGACGATCCTCGTCTACATCGGTCTTGCGGCGTTCGCGGCCCTCGGCCTGGATCCGGTCATCAAGTGGCTGGGCAAGCACGGCGTCAAGCGCGGATGGGCGATCGCCATCATCTTCCTGAGCTTCGCCATCATCGCGGCCGGCCTGCTGTGGCTCGTCGTTCCGACCCTGGTGACGCAGATCGGGCAGTTCATCTCCGGCATCCCCACCATGGTCAGCAACTTCGAGAAGTCGGACTTCTACGGCTGGCTCGAGGGCATCTTCGGCCCGGGCCTCACCACCCTCGTGAACGATGTGGAGACCTTCCTCACCGATCCGGGGAACATCGCCACCATCTCGGGAGGCCTGCTCAAGGTCGGCGCCGGCATCGCGACGGCGATCTCGGGTGCGTTGATCGTCGTGGTGCTGACGCTGTACTTCGTCGCGTCGCTCCCCGCGATCAAGGACTCGCTGATGCAGTTCGCACCGGCGCGCCGTCGCCCGGGCGTGCGGGCCATGACCGATCAGATCACCGATTCGGTCGGCGGCTACCTCATGGGAATGGTCGTCCTGGCGTTCTTCAACTCGGTCGTCGCGACGATCCTCCACGCCGTGCTGCAGCTGCCGTACCCGCTGCTCATGGGCGTGCTGGCGTTCTCGATCACGATCATCCCGCTGATCGGTCCGGTGCTGTACTGGATCACGGCGACCGTGATCGCGCTGTTCACCAGCCCGGTCGCGGCACTGATCTTCGCGATCTGCTACCTGATCTACATCCAGATCGAGGCCTACGTGCTGACCCCCAAGGTCATGAACCGGGCCATCGAGATCCCCGGCTCGCTCGTCGTGATCGGCGCGCTCATCGGCGGCACCCTGCTCGGCTTCATCGGGGCGCTCATCGCGATCCCGGTCACTGCCTCGATCCTGCTGATCATCAAGCAGGTCTTCTTCAAGAAGCAGGACGCGAAGGTCTAGCGCAGCGGGAGCAGACAGGTCGGCGACGGTGCGGCGGTGCCGTACCGGGCGCGGCCCGGCACGCCCGTGCGCAGGTCGAGCGTGAGCGAGACGATCTCGTCGGATCGCTGGCCGGCGACCAGGAGCGTATCGCGCACGACCACGTGGTGCCGGGGCCAGTCGACGCCGGCGTCGGCGAGTGCGACCGGGGCCACGCTCTCACCTGCGCCGCGCACCCGCAGGGTGGCGATCGTGTTGCTGCCGCGGACCCCCGCGTAGAGGAACTCGCCGTCGCGCGAGGTCGCGAGCTCCGCCGCGGAGTCGCCTGGCAGGGTGCCCGCACCGAGCGGCGTGCCTCCGACGACCCGCCACGACCCGTCGGCCGACTCGGCGAGCACGAACAGCTCGCACGACAGCTCGGTCACCACGTACAGGTGGCCGCTCGGGTGGAGAACCATGTGGCGCGGCCCGCTGCCCTTCGGCAGCACGACCTGCTGCGCCGCGCGCAGGCCGTCGGGCGAGTTCCGCCAGAAGCGCACGAGGTCGTGCCCGAGATCCGTGGTCGCGACGACCCCGCCGGGCAGGAACAGTGTCTGGTGAGCACGTGACGGACGAGCGGATGCCTCGTCCCCGGCATCCTCCGCGACCTCGTCGTGCGCCGGTACGAGGTGCGCGTACTCCTCGCCGGCCGCCGCGCGCAGCGCGCGGGCTGCTGCGGAGAGATCGACACCGGCAGGCTCGTGCGCGGGCGCGTCCGGCCCGTGGGGATCGACCGAGGCCCGGGCGATCACCGGCGACTGCGGACGGCCGGCCGCATCGAGGCTCATGCGCACGACGCGTCCGTCACCCCAGCACGCCGCGATGAGCGACCCGCCGTCGGGCGCGACCGCCACGTGGCACGCGGCATCCCCGGCCTCGACGGCATCTCCGAGCGGGACGAAGGTCGCCTCGCCCGTCCGGGTGAACGCCTGGACGGCTCCGCGCGCCTCGAGGGTCGCGTAGAACACGTCGAGAGCCGGATGCTGCGCGACCCACGACGGAGAGTCGGCCGCGGCCGCCGTTCCGGCGAATCCGAGCGGGCCACCGGCGGATGTGTCGTCCGCGGCGCCGGCGAGCAGCATCCCGATGCCGCTCGCCGAGCCATCCATGTCGGCGGTGTATCCGCCCAGCAGGAACCTCATCGGCGCGTTCCGTCGCGCCGAGAAGGATCCCGCTCGTTGAGCGAGGGCACCGAGTCGAAACGCAGCACGTCAGTCCACGAGATCATGGCGCACGATCACGGCGTCGCGAGACGCGCCGACCCCGATGACCGAGATCCGCGTGCCGCTCATCTTCTCGAGGGCGAGGACGTACTCCTGCGCTTCGACCGGCAGGTCCTCGAAGGTGCGGGCGGCCGAGATGTCCTGCTTCCACCCGGGAAAGTACTCGAGGATCGGGGTGGCGTGGTGGAAGTCGGACTGGTTCACCGGCACCTCGTCGAATCGCTCGCCGTCGACGTCGTAGGCGACGCACACCGGAACCTGGTCGAGGCCGGTGAGGATGTCGAGCTTCGTGAGGACGAGGTCGGTGATGCCGTTGATGCGCGTCGCGTACCTCGTGATCGGGGCGTCGTACCAGCCGACGCGGCGGGGGCGACCGGTGGTCGTGCCGAATTCGAAACCGCGCGAGCGCAGGAAGTCGCCGTTGTCGTCGAACAGTTCGGTCGGGAAGGGGCCGGATCCCACGCGGGTCGTGTATGCCTTGACGATCCCCACGATGCGGTCCAGGCGGTTCGGTCCGACTCCGGCGCCCGTCGCGGCGCCGCCGGCCGTCGCCGACGACGACGTCACGAACGGGTAGGTGCCGTGGTCGACGTCGAGCATCGTCGCCTGACCGCCCTCGAAGACGACGACGTCGCCGGCGTCGAGCGCCTCGTTCAGCAGCAGGCCGGTGTCGGCGACCATCGGGCGCAGCCGGTCGGCGTAGGACAGCAGGTCCTCGACGACCTCGTCGCACGTGATGGCGCGGCGGTTGAACACCTTCACGAGGAGGTGGTTCTTCTGGTCGAGGGCGCCCTCGACCTTCTGCCGGAGGATGTTCTCGTCGAAGAGGTCCTGCACGCGGATGCCGACCCGGTTGATCTTGTCGGCATAGGCCGGGCCGATGCCACGGCCGGTCGTGCCGATCTGGCGCTTGCCGAGGAAGCGCTCGGTGACCTTGTCGAGGGTGCGGTGGTACTGCGTGATGATGTGCGCGTTGGCGCTGACCTTCAACCGCGAGGTGTCGACGCCGCGGGCGTGGAGCGCTTCGAGTTCGTAGAAGAGCACCTCGAGGTCGATGACCACGCCGTTGCCGATGACGGCGTTGACGCCGGGCGACAGGATGCCGGAAGGCAGGAGGTGGAGCGCGTACTTCTCGTCGCCGATGACGACCGTGTGGCCCGCGTTGTTGCCGCCGTTGAACTTGACGACCCAATCGGTGCGCTCACCCAGGAGATCGGTGGCCTTGCCCTTGCCCTCGTCTCCCCACTGGACTCCGACGATCACGATGCCTGGCATGGGCTACTCCCCCGTTATCGGACGGTTACACCCCATCCTATCGACGCGACGACACCGGCCGCCGATATGGTGGCCCCATGCAGACGAAGGCATGGGCTCGCACCTGGTCGGTCATGCGCCTCGCGATGGCGGCGCTCATCGTCGCGGCGGTCGTGGCGCAGCTCACCGCTTCGCTCACCACGGCGGCGGATCTGGGCCGCGACGTGGCGACGACGTTCGTCAACTTCTTCAGCTTCTTCACGATCCTCTCCAACACGCTGACGGCGGTCGTGCTGGCGTGGGCCGGACTCTGGTTCTTCTCGCGCGGGCGCCATGCAACGGCCGAGCCGCCGGCCCTCGCGCTGGCGCTCGCGTGCGTGACGACCTACATGATCATCACCGGCATCGTCTACAACTCGCTGCTGCGTCACGTCGTGCTCCCGCAGGGAAGCGAGCCCATCCCGTGGTCCAATGAGGTGCTGCACCTCATCGGCCCGCTCTTCCTGCTCGCCGATCTCTTCGTCGGGCCGCTCCGCCGCGCACTGCCGTGGCGTGCCGTGTGGGCCGTGATCGCGTTCCCGATCCTCTGGGTGCTCTACACGATGCTGCGGGGGCCGCTCGTCACCAACCCCGTCTCCGGCGACCCGTACTGGTACCCCTACCCGTTCCTCAACCCGAACAACGAGGAGGGATGGGGCGGCGTGATCTTCTGGATCGTCGTCATCGCGCTGACCTTCCTCGTCGTGGCCTCACTGGTGGTCTGGTGGGGTCGCCGCGTCGGCGCGGAGCGCGAGCTCGACCACATGACGGGCGATCACGTCGAGGACGAGTGGGAAGAGGCGCGCGAGGCCGACGCCGACGGGCGCTGACGCCTCAGCGCGGCGCTATGGCAGTCTGCTGAGGTCGTCGACGTCGGGCTCGTCCCCGCCGGACGTCGGCTCGGGAGCGGGAGCGGACTCGGCGTCGGGAGCGACATCCGTCTCCGGCTCGGACGATCCGGGCTTGGCGTCGGAGGCGGCATCCGTCCCCGCCTCGCCGGGTGCGGTCGCGGCAACCGTTCCCACTTCCGCCGGGACTGCGGCATCCGTCTCCGGCTCGTCCGTCCCGGCGACGTGGTTCGTCGCGCGCAGGTCGGTGCGCCGGAGCAGGTCGGGCACCTGCCACGAGCCGTCCAGGAACTCCGGGCGCGGCCGATACAGCCGCACGAGATAGTTCCAGCCCTCGGGCAGCGGGATGCTGTTGGGCAGCGTCGCCTCGCCGGGGGGCGTGAAGTGCACGGTGATCGCGCCGTCCTCGTCGCGCACGCCGGTCACGCTGTTGACCGTGTAGCTGTTCTCGGGGTTGGGCTCGAAGAAGCCCTCCGCGTTGTAGACCGAGACCGACCAGAAGGCGTCGACCGGCACGTCGCGCATCGTGAGGTCGTAGAACCCGACCGGCTGCTGCGGGTCGACGCCGACGTACGAGGCCTCCGTCATCGGGAGCCCGCCCCAGCCCGCGGCGGTGCCGATGAGGTGACGCACCTCGTCGACCTCGTCGGGCGCCCCGAACGTGCGGTCGAAGCCGCGGAGCCCGGCGGCGAGGCTCAGCAGCGCGGTGCGGGTCGCATCCAGCGATGCGGTGTCGTAGTCGGGCATCTCGTACGGGCGGGCGGATGCCGCGTCGAGTGCGATGGCGTCCTGGAGGCGGGCGACCTCGGCGATGTCGGCCGGGTCGAAGGGATCCACGAGCGTGCGGACGGCGACCAGGAGGTACTCCGCGCCCGGCGCGAGTGCGGCGAGATCGTGGGTGCCGCCGCCGTGGAGCACGGCGCGGATGAAGTGCCCCTGGTCCAGCAGCATGACGGAGAGGTACCGCTCGCCGGCCTCGGGGACCGTGAGCGTGGCGCCCTCCGACAGGTCGACGACGGCGAAGCTGTAGAGCGTGTCGCGATTGAGCCGGATCACGGTCTGCGTCTCGATGGACGCGGGCTCGCGATTGTGGCGGAACGTGTTCACGCCGCCCGCGTCGCGCTGGATGTCCGCGAACATGCGGTCCGTCTCCGCGCGCACGAAGTTGTCGGCGTTCACATGAATGCTCATGCGTACACTCTGGCCCACGGCCCGCCCCGGCGCCATTCGACGCGGTCATACCGGACAGCGGCTTCGCCCCGCGTCACACACCCCCGTGCAGACGGCGCCCCGCCCGCCGTCACACCGGATCGCGCGCGGAGGCCGCTGAAATAGACTGGGGGCCATGTCGAAGGTCCTTCAGTCCCTGCCCGTCGGCGAGCGCGTCGGCATCGCCTTCTCCGGAGGACTCGACACCTCGGTCGCCGTCGCCTGGATGCGCGACAAGGGCGCCGTCCCGTGCACCTACACCGGCGACCTCGGGCAGCCGGACGAGGACGACATCGCGTCGATCCCCGACCGCGCGCTCCAGTACGGCGCCGAGGTCTCCCGGCTCGTGGACTGCAAGCCCGCACTCGTCGAAGAGGGCTTCGGTGCCCTCGCGTGCGGAGCGTTCCACATCCGCTCCGGCGGACGCACCTACTTCAACACCACGCCCATCGGCCGCGCCGTCACCGGCACCCTCCTCGTTCGCGCGATGAAGGAGGACGGCGTCGACATCTGGGGCGACGGCTCCACCTACAAGGGCAACGACATCGAGCGGTTCTACCGCTACGGCCTCCTCGCCAACCCCGCGCTGCGCATCTACAAGCCGTGGCTCGACGCCGACTTCGTCACCGAGCTCGGCGGTCGTAAAGAGATGAGCGAGTGGCTCATCGAGCACGGATTCCCGTATCGCGACTCCGCCGAGAAGGCGTACTCGACCGACGCGAACATCTGGGGTGCGACGCACGAGGCCAAGACCCTCGAGCACCTGAACGTGTCGCTCGAGACGGTCGAGCCCATCATGGGCGTGCGGTTCTGGGACCCGGCGGTCGAGATCGAGCCCGAGGACGTCACCGTGACCTTCGAGGCCGGCCGCCCGGTCGCCCTGAACGGCGTCGAGTTCGCCGACCCCGTCGCCCTCGTCTTCGAGGCCAACCGCATCGGCGGGCGCCACGGCCTGGGCATGAGCGACCAGATCGAGAACCGCATCATCGAGGCGAAGTCGCGCGGAATCTACGAGGCGCCGGGCATGGCGCTGCTCTTCACCGCGTACGAGCGCCTGGTCAACGGCATCCTGAACGAGGACACCCTCGCGACCTATCACGAGCAGGGCCGCCGGCTCGGCCGCCTGATGTACGAGGGCCGCTGGCTCGAGCCGCAGTCCCTCATGCTGCGCGAGTCGATCCAGAAGTGGGTGGGTTCGACGATCACCGGCACGGTCACGCTGCGCCTCCGCCGCGGCGAGGACTACACGATCCTCGACACCACGGGCCCCGGCCTGTCGTACCACCCCGAGAAGCTGTCGATGGAGCGAGTCGGCGACGCCGCGTTCGGTCCGACCGACCGCATCGGCCAGCTCACCATGCGCAACCTCGACATCGCCGATTCGCGCGCCCGCCTCGAGCACTACGCCGCCGCAGGGATCATCGGCGGGGCCGCGGGCGATCTCGTCGGCCGGGTCACCGCGGGCGAGTCCGATGAGATCACCGAGCGTGCCGAGACGCAGGATGCCGCCGCCGAGGCTCTCGATGAGGCCATCGAAGCGGCATCCGAATCGGCGATGTACGACGCCGGCACCGACTGACCCGGATCAGTCCGCCTGACGCCGCTTGACGACGGCGAAGGTGACCGCTGCGGCGACGATCCCCGCCACGATCGCGATCGCTCCGCGGAGCACCACGTGCATGTCGGTCGTGACGGCGAGGATGAGGCTGAGCGCCAGGATCACGCCGAAGAGGGCGACGGATGCCGCGGCATCCGCCTTCCGGTCACCGCGACTGTCTCCGGTCATGGCTTGTCCGCCTTTCTGAGGTCGAGCGATCCGGGTTCGGCTCTCAGGGCTCGCGTCGTGCGAACGTGAGGCCGGCGGCGGCCGCCGCGCTCACGCCGGTCACGCGTCCGGAGTTAGGACGGGTCAGGCCCGCGATCATCCGCAGCACGGTCGACTTTCCTGCGCCGTTCGGGCCGACGAAGCCCGTCACCGCTCCCGGAGGGGCGACGAACGAGACGCCGTCGACCGCGACCTTCGCGCCGAAGCGCTTCCCGACGTTCTCGACCTCGATCATGCGGCGACCCGATCCTTCCTGCTGGGGGCAGCGTGCGGCGTCCGCGGGACTTCATGAGGGCGACACCGTCATCGTCCCGGTCTCACTGGAGCCCAGGGCTCGGATGACCACCTGGACCCGATCGCGCGCGTTCCACTTGACCATCACGCGGCTGAGGTGCGCCTTGACCGTCGCCTCCGCCAGATGCATGTGCTGGGAAATCTCCTGGTTGCTCATGCCGGCCAGCAGCAGCCGTACGACGGCGTGTTCGCGCTCGGAGAGCATCGAGGTCAACGCGGGCGGAATGCCGTCGTTCGGACTACGAGGCGAACCGATCGTCTCGGCGATTCGGCGGATGACGGTGCGCGACGCGAACATGTGTCCTGCGCGGACCTCCTCGATGGCCGTGTTGAACTCCTCCGGGCTCGCGTCCCGCCCCACGACACCCTGCGCGCCAGCCGCGAACATCTCGGTCGTCGCTGCGACGGAGTGGACCGGCACCACCGCAATCACTTTGCTCGAGGGGCGATCGCGGAGCACTCCGCAGATGAGGCGGCGGGGCTTCTCGGCGTCGTCTCCGGCCTCGACGACGAAGGTCGATGCATCCAGGTCGCGCGCGACGCGCTGCAGTCCCTCCACCGTCTGGGCGGTGGTGACGCGCGCCTGCACGCGTCCATCGGACTCCAGCAGGCTGGACAGGGCCGAGCCCACCAGCGCATCGCGGGACACGACGACCACTCTCACGTTGCGTTGCACTCGCTTCCCTCCTCGCTCGTGCCGGGCCGGGCCGGGGTGGCCGGCTACCGGACCCCGCCCGTCCGGGCCCACACCTCGATGAGGTAGAGCGCGATCACGCATCCCAGGAGAACGGCCAAAATGACCGTGGACTGAGCCGGGCTCGCCGGAACGAAGAAGACGGCGGCGGCGATGCCCCCCACGAGGAGCACGAGCACGACACGTGTCGCGCGGCGGCGGGACTTCTCGCGTTTCATGGCGGCAGGTTCTCCGATCGCTCGTGCCGGACGGTGTCCGGGATGCTCGACGTCACTGAGGGACCGCCCGGACCGATGCCGCGACGATAACACTCCCAGCGGCAAGAAAAGCGAACTTCTTTCCCTCTGGGGATAATCGCCATCCGCCCCTCCACAGATCACCGCGCGGGGATTCGCCGCCGGGCCAGGGGCGGGTTACGATTCCAGACGGTGCGCGCGACCCGAAAGCGCGGAACCGGGGTCTCGCCGTGCACGACACGGCGTTCCACCCCTCGTCAGAGCTGAAAGACCTTCGATGCTGAAGACCTCCACCGCGTCCGTCGATGCCGTCGACACCGACGACGCGCCGCCGCGCCGCCGATCCGTGGGCCGCAGGATCGGCATCACCCTGTTCGGGATCGTCGCCGGGATCGTCGTCCTCGCACTGATCGCGGTCGCCTTCGCGGCCTACACCGTGCAGCGGTCGTTCCCTCAGGTCGACGGCGAGGTGGCTCTCTCCGGGCTGGGCGAGGAGGTCACGGTCCAGCGCGACGCGCTCGGCATCCCGACCATCACGGCTGCCACGACCGACGACCTGTTCTTCGCGCAGGGCTACGTGCACGCGCAGGACCGCTTCTGGGAGATGGACTTCCGCCGGCACGTGACCAGCGGACGGCTGTCGGAGCTGTTCGGGGAGTCGCAGCTCCCGACCGACCGATTCCTCCGAACCCTCGGGTGGCGGACGATCGCCGAGCAGGAGGTCGAGGAGCTCGACGACTCCACGCGCTCCTACTACGACGCGTACGCCGAGGGCGTCAACGCCTATCTCGCCGACCACCAGGGTGCCGACGCATCCTTCGAGTACGCGGTCCTCGGGCTGCAGAACGCCGACTACGAGATCGAGCCCTGGACGCCGGCCGACTCTGTCGCATGGCTCAAGGCGATGGCCTGGGACCTCCGCTCCAACATCGAGGAGGAGACGGAGCGCGCGGTCATCGCGTCCGACTTCACGCAAGAGGAGATGCTCGAGCTCTATCCGGACTACCCCTACGACCGCAATCCGGTCATCGTGCCGTCCATCTCATCCGTGCCCGCCGTGGGGACAGCCGCCGATCTCACGATCGAGCAGCAGACGGCTGCCGCGACCGCCTCGATCGAGTGGTCCGAGGTCGATGGGGTCGTCGAAGCGGTCAGCGCACTCGTGGGAGGAGTCGGCGAGGGCATCGGCTCGAACTCGTGGGTCGTGTCCGGCGACCTGACCGACACGGGGATGCCGCTGCTCGCCAACGACCCGCACCTCGGCGCCTCCCTGCCCAGCGTGTGGCACCAGGTCGGGCTGAAGTGCCGCGTCGTGTCGGATGACTGCGCCTTCGACGTCGCGGGCTTCGGCTTCTCCGGCGTCCCCGGCGTGATCATCGGCCACAACGACCGGATCGCCTGGGGGTTCACGAACCTCACGACGGACGTGACCGACCTCTACCTCGAGAAGATCGACGGCGACAGCTACTGGCGCGACGGCGAGCTCGTGCCGCTCGACGAGCGCACGGAGACCCTGAAGGTAGCCGGAGGCGCCGACGAGGAGCTCGTCATCCGCTCGACCGTCCACGGACCGATCATCTCGGGACTCACCGACGACTACACCGCGATCGCCGAGGATCCGTGGACCGGAAGCGGGGGAGACGTCGAACGGCCGGACGACGCCCCCGAGGGCGAGTACGCGGTCAGCCTGAAGTGGACCGCGCTGACCCCCGCCACCACCGCGGAGGCGATCTTCACGCTGAACCTCGCCCGCGATTTCGACGACTTCCGTGCGGCCGCGAAGCAGTTCGCCGTGCCCGCTCAGAACCTGATCTACGCCGACGTCGACGGGAACATCGGGTACCAGACGCCCGGACTGCTGCCCGTCCGCGGCGAGGGTGACGGATCCATGCCGCAGCCCGGCTGGGACTCCGCCTACGACTGGCAGGGCTTCATCCCCTTCGAGGACCTCCCCGTCGTGTACAACCCGACCGAGGGCTACATCGTCACGGCGAACAACGCGATCGTCGACGAGGACTACCCCTACTTCCTCACGCGGGACTGGGACTACGGCTGGCGGGCCGCGCGCATCGCCGACCTCATCGAGCGCAAGTCCGCCAGCGCGCCGCTCACCGCCGCCGACATGCTCGCGATCCAGGCCGACAGCGAGTTCTACCTCGGCATGCGGCTGTCGGGCGCATACGCCGAGCTCGAGACGGGCGACGAGGGAACGGATACCGCGCTCGACCTCCTGCGCACGTGGGACGCCCAGAGCACCGCGTCGTCGCCGGCCGCGGCCTATGCGAACGTGCTGTGGGACGAACTGGCCGACAACCTCTTCGTCGAGGGACGCGAGCATCCCGTGCCGCTGTCCGACCAGGCGCGGCTGTTCCTCGTCGTCGACTCGCTGCTGCGCGATCCCTCCTCGGAGTGGTGGACCAACGAAGCGCTCGGGGTGAGCAGCCAGGAGGAGATGCTCACGCGCTCGGCGACCGATGCGTATGCGCGGCTCGTGGCGCTGCAGGGCGACAACCCGTCCAAGTGGAACTGGGGATCGCTGCACGCGCTGCCGCTCGTGAGCGACACCTTCGGCGCATCCGGCATCGCGCCGATCGAGTGGCTCTTCAACCGCGGCCCGTTCCCGACCGGCGGCGGATCGTCCGTCGTCAACGCGACGGGATGGGTGCTGGGCGAGGGCTTCTCGACCGTCACCGTGCCGTCGATGCGCATGGTCGTGGACCTCTCCGACTTCGACGCCAGTGGCTGGAACCACCTCACCGGCACGAGCGGCCACGCCTTCCACGCCAACTACATCGACCAGACGGCGACCTGGCAGGGCGTGGAGCTCACTCCCTGGGCCTACTCCCGCGGCGCCGTCGAGGCCGCCACCACGAACACCCTGACCCTCGTCCCCGCCGGCTGACCCGCCGGGTCCCGGTTCGCCGCCCACTCCTCATCCGCGCAGGATGACGGAGCCACCCCGGCTGGCATCCGTGCAGGATGACGGAGATGTGCAGGATTGCGGATGCCTCAGCCCCGCAGCATCCGTCATTCCGCACATCTCCGCGGAACGGCGCGCCCGCGCGAACCGAGCAGGAGCGGGTCAGCCGCCGGCGGCGGGGGGCGTGCGGCGCGAGTCGGCGAGGTCGTCCACGAAGAGCGCGGTCTCGTCGATCGTGCCGTTGCGATAGGCCTGGCGCCCGACCATGTGCGCGGACAGCGGTGCCGTCGCCAGCTGGATGAGCACGATCGGCACGAGGAAGGCGACGACCTCCCACGACCGCAGCGACAGCGCGATCGCCAGGCAGATGAGGATCACGCCGAGCACCTGCGGCTTGGTCGCGGCGTGCAGGCGCGCGGGCACGTCGCGGAACCGCAGCACGCCGATCGCCGCCGTGAGGCACAGCAGGGCGCCGATCAGGATGAGGATCAGCGCGGCGAGGTTCAGCCAGTCGTCGAGGGTCATCGCTGCGTGTTGTCCCTTCGTGCGACGAAGCGGGCGATTGAGATCGATCCGAAGACCCCGACGGCGGCGATGATCAGCAGCACCGGCAGCGAGCGCGTGTGGTGGTTGATGGCCATCTCCGCGCCCAGCACGCACATGACCTCGGTGAGGAGGACATCGGATGCCACGGCCCGGTCGAGGATCGATGGTCCCCTGACGATGCGCCACAGCGTGAGGAGCGCCGCCGCCCCGAAGACGACGTAGATGGCGATGAGCAGCACGTTCACGAGGCACCTCCGACGCGGTGGGCCGCGGCATCCGCCCGTACCGCCGCCACCTGCGCGCGCGAGCCGACCGCCATCACGATGCGGCGCTCCCACCGCTGGACGCTCTCGCGCTGGCGGACGACGTCGGCATCCGACCGCACGCCGATGACGTGGAGGTAGAGGATGCGGCGGTCCCGGTCGCTCTCGACGATGAGCGAGCCGGGAATGAGGGATGCCGTGACCGCGGTGTGCGTCATGATGAGGTCGTCGTCGGTCACGAGCGGCACGGCGATGATCGCGGTGCCGGGCTGCCGGCGGAAGTCGAGAACCTGCGCCGCGACGGTGAGCGAGCCCCACACGAGGGCCGCGAGGAACTCGACGACGAATCCCGCGCCGAACCACAGGTTCACCCGGCCGGACAGCTCCACCGGCGGGAGGCGGAAGACCCGCGTGACGAACAGGGCGACGACGACTCCGGTGAGGAAGGCGGTCCAGGTGAACTGGCCCCACAGCATCATCCACAGCGCGATGAGCCACAGGAAGAACGGCAGCTGGCGCCACACCTGCGTCAGGAGCGCCTTCTTCGGGACGGGCGCGGTCGCACCCGGTGCGGTCCGGTCCACGGCGGTCATGGCTGCACCTCGCCCTTGACGACGTCGGCGCCGACCTCCTGCTCGAGCTGCACGAGCGAGACCGGCTCGAGGAGCGCCGCGCCGATGCGGGCGCACACGTCGTAGAGAGGGCCGGCGAAGATGGTGAGCGCGACGGTCACCGCGACCATGCCGGCCGTCGAGGCGGTCATGATCTTCGGGATGACGCGGCGCTCGGTGTCGACGCCTCCGGGGGAGGCCCCCAGGTACGAGATGCGCGCCTCGGTCTCGGCCGAGTCGTCCTCCTCGCGCCAGAACGCGAGGTTCCAGGCGCGCATGAGGGCGTAGAGGGTCAGGAGGCTGGTCACGATGCCGCCGACGATCAGCACCATCATGATCGGGGTGCCGACTTCAGCCGCCGCGTCGAAGAGCGCGAACTTGCCGATGAACCCCGAGAACGGCGGCAGGCCGCCGAGGTTCACGGCGGGGATGAAGTACAGCAGGGCGATCACCGGCGCCGCGCGCATGAGGCCCTTGACCCGAAGGATCGAGGTGCTGCCGGCTCGGCGCTCGACGAGGCCGACGGCGAGGAACAGGGTCGTCTGCACCACGATGTGGTGGACCATGTAGTAGATCGTCGCGCCGATCGCCGCGGGCGTGGCGATCGCGAGCCCGAAGATCATGTAGCCGATATGGCTCACCAGCGTGAATGACAGGATGCGCTTGAGCTCCGCCTGCGCGACGGCGCCGAGCACCCCCACGATCATCGTCGCCAGGGCCACGACCATGAGCAGGAAGTTGACGTCGTTCTCGAGGAAGAGCTCGGTCTCGGTGCGGATGATCGCGTAGACGCCCACCTTCGTCAGCAGGCCCGCGAACACCGCCGTGACCGGAGCCGGCGCGGTCGGGTACGAGTCGGGCAGCCAGAACGACAGCGGGAAGACCGCCGCCTTGATGCTGAACGCGAGAAGGAGCATGAGGTGCAGCACGAGCTGCGTCTCCTGCGGGAGCTCGCCCATGCGCTGCGAGATCTGCACCATGTTCACGGTGCCCAGGGCGCCGTAGATCATCGCGATCGCGGCGAGGAACAGGATGGACGACACCAGCGACACGACGATGTAGACGACGCCGGTGCGGATGCGGGACTCGGTCGATCCGAGGGTGATGAGCACGTACGACGCGACCAACAGGATCTCGAAGCCGACGTAGAGGTTGAAGAGGTCGCCTGCGATGAAGGCGTTGAAGATGCCCGCCGCGAGGATGAGGTAGGACGGGTGGAAGATCGTGACCGGTGTCTCGTCGTCCCCGTCGGCGGCGCCCTGCCCGACCGAGAACAGCAGGACCGCGAGCAGCACGAGACTCGATACGAGCACGAGCAGAGCGGCCAGCCGATCGACGTAGAGCACGATCCCGAACGGGATGGGCCAGCCGCCGACCGACACGGCGATCGCCTGATCTCCGGCGTCGACCACGTAGAGCAGGATCGCCGAGATGACGAGCACGACCGACAGGGTGCTCACCGAGACGACGACCTGGGTACGCCGATGGCGGCCCGCGATGAGCGCGATCGCCGCCCCGAGCAGGGGCAGCGTCACCAGCAGCGGCACGAGGGCGGGAGCGAATTCGATCATGCCTCGTCACCGCCCTTCCCTGGACGTTCGGCGGGCGAGTCCGTCGGGGCGTCGTCGCGGAGCTTCGCGAAGTCGGTGTTGCGCAGCACGGTGATGGGCGCGGTGTCGAGCCCGACGAAGTCGGTCGTGGCGTCGTCGTCCTCGTCCTCGATCTCGGTCTCGTCGTCCATCGTCTCGTCGACGTCGGCTGTGCCCTCGCGCACGGCGCGGTCGGCCTCGTCGTCCTCCACGGTGTCGGCCTGGCCCAGCTGCCACGAGCGGTAGATGAGCGCGAGCAGGAACGCCGAGACCGCGAACGTGATGACGATCGCCGTCAGGGTCAGCGCCTGGGGCAGCGGGTCCGACATCTCGTCGGGCGAGGCCGCCGCGCCGAAGAACGGCGCGACGCCCGGCTCGCCCATGACGATGAGCAGCAGCAGGTTGGCCGCGTTGCCGAGCAGCAGGAAGCCGATCAGCACGCGCGTGAGGCTGCGCTCGAGCATCGCGTACACGCCGCACGCGAAGAGCACGGCCATGACGACGATGAGCACGCCCGAGACGGTCACGAGACGCTCACCCCCACCGGCCTGCCCTCGCGGGCCTCCTGCGCCTGGCGGTCGACCTCGGCGCCGAGGCTGCGGAGCACGTCGAGGACGAGCCCGATGACGACCAGGTACACGCCCACGTCGAACAGCGTCGAGGTGACGAACTCGATGTGGCCGATCACGGGGATCTCGGCCTCGAACCACGTGCTCGTGAGCGGGGGCGCACCGAAGAAGAGCGGCACGATCGCGCACGCGACGGCGATCGACATCCCGATGCCGAGGAGTCGTCCGGCGTCGGTGGGGGCCGCGGCGCCGAGCTCGTACCGCCCGCCCGCGACGTAGCGCATGACGAGCGCCATGCCGGCGACGAGCCCGCCGGCGAAGCCGCCGCCGGGAAGGTTGTGCCCGGCGAACAGGAGGTACAGCGACACGATGATGATCGTGTGGAAGAGGATCCGCACGATCACCTCCAGCATGATCGAGCGGTTCTCGGGCCGCACGCGCTGGCCGCCCACGAGCCAGGCCATGCGGCCCCCCGTCTCGCCGCTCGCCTCGCCGCGAGGCTTCACGCCGTCCGCCGTCTCGACGAGCGGTCGGCGGGTGCGCGCGGCGGCCTCGGGGAGCGGCGCGATGAACCGCGACAGCGTGTCGGCCCGGTGGGTGACGAAGACGAGGGATGCCACGCCCGTCGCCGCGAGGACGAGGACGGACAGCTCTCCCATGGTGTCCCAGCCGCGCAGATCCACGAGAGCCACGTTGACGACGTTCTTGCCATGGCCGAGCTCATAGGCGAGGTCGGGGAACCGGTCGGAGATCGGCTCGGTGCTGCGGGCCGCCGTGGCGACCAGCGCGACGGCCGCCATCGTGGCGCCCACCGCGGCTCCCAGCACGGCCCGGGCCACCGGCCAGACCGATTCGTTGTGCTCACCCATCCGAGCGGGGATGCGCCGGAGCACGAGCGCGAACGCGACGAGCGTCACGGTCTCGACGAGGATCTGGGTGAGGGCCAGGTCGGGCGCGCCGCTCGTGGCGAAGAGCAGCACCATGCCGAGACCGGTGGCCGACACGAGGACCACTCCGGTGTAGCGCTTGCGGGCGCGGACGGCGACGATGCCGGCGGCGATCATGATCGGGGCGACCACCAGCTGCATCGGCGTCTGGAAGGCGTCGAGCTGCGCTTGCCAGTGCGGGCTCGCGAGCAGCGCCGTGCCCTCGGCGGCGACGAAGACGACGAAGATCGTTCCGACGTAGACCGGCAGCGAGCCCCGCTGGGTCAGGCTCGTGGTGACGACCGACAGGCGCGCGATCGCGCGGAGCGTGCCGTTGTACACCTCGGCGGCGGTGAAGGGCAGCATCCGCTTCGACCATCCCGCGCGCGCGGTGAACCAGAACACCACCGCGCCGATCGCGATCGTCGCGAGCGAGATCCACAGCGCGGGCTCGAGTCCGTGCCACAGGGCGAGGTGCGCCGGGTGCTCGGAAGCTCCCGGCGGGGCCTCGTCGGCGTAGCCGGCCAGGGCGACGTCGAGCGCGGGCGCAGCGAGCCCGGCGACCACCGTCAGCCCGGAAAGGATCACGGGCGCTCCGAGGAATCCGATCGGGGGATCGGGCCATGCGGTGGCGGGCAGCGGCCGTCGGTCGGCGTCGCGCTTGGTCCAGAACGCGCCCCAGAGGAAGCGGATGCCGTACGCCGCCGTGAGCACGGATCCCAGGACGACCCCCCCGAGAGCGACGAGCCCCCACGGCGAGCCTGCGGAGGCCTCGTCCAGGAGCGCGGTGAGCGCGCCTTCCTTGGCGACGAAGCCGATCGTCGGGAAGACGCCGATCATCGATGCCACGGCGATGAACGAGAACGTGGCCATGACAGGCGCTTGCCTGCCGACCCCGCTGAGCTCGGCGATGTCGCGCGTGGAGAGCTGGCGGTCGATGACGCCGACGACCAGGAAGAGCGCGGAC
>NZ_JAYRDE010000021.1:0-33522 GCF_041909575.1 Microbacterium sp.
CCCGGCCGCGCGCGTCGCAACGCTGCTCGACCGCTATGGCACCGTCGCGACCGACATCGTGGCGGCGATCGCCGCCGACCCCGACGATGCCGAGCTCGAGAGCGTCCCGGGCTACAGCACCGCCGAGCTGCGCCACCTGGCGGCCACCGAGGACGTCGTGCACCTCGCCGACATCCTCCTGCGCCGCACCAGCATCGCCTTCATCGGCGGCGCCACCGAGCCGGCGGCCCGCGAGATCGCGGCTGCGGTCGCCCCGGTGCTCGGGTGGGACGCCGACCGCATCACCGCCGAGGTCGAGCTCGGTCTCGCGCGCGTGCATGCCGCAGATCCGACCTGGGCCGGGGCATCCGCAACCTCGCGATAGCCTGACCGCAGCCGGCGATGCCGGCGCAGCAGCCGTGCGGGCGGTGATGCCCGCGAGGAAGGAGACGACGGTGGCCGATCACGTCCTGGCGATCGATCAGGGGACCACATCGACCCGGGCGATCGTCTTCGACTCGACGGGTGCCATCGTGTCGGTGTCACAGCGCGAGCACGAGCAGATCTTCCCGCGCGCCGGCCGGGTCGAGCACGACCCGGTGGAGATCTGGACCAGCGCCGAGTGGGTCGTCGCGTCGTGCCTCTCGCGCGCCGGGATCGCGGCATCCGATGTCGCCGCCGTCGGAGTGACCAACCAGCGCGAGACCGCCGTCGTGTGGGACCGCCGCACGGGGCGCCCGGTGCACAACGCGATCGTGTGGCAGGACACCCGCACGCAGCCTCGCATCGACGAGCTCGCCGCCGACGGCGGCACGAACCGGTTCGCCGAGGCGACCGGGCTTCCGCTGACGACCTACTTCTCGGCGTCGAAGATCGCGTGGATCCTCGAGAACGTGCCGGGGGCGAGGGATGCCGCGGACGCCGGCCATCTCGTGTTCGGCACCCCCGACACCTGGGTGATCTGGAACCTCACCGGCGGCGCCCGGGGCGGCATCCACGTCACCGACGTGACCAACGCCTCTCGGACGCTGCTGATGGATCTGCGCACGCTCGACTGGTCCGACGAGCTCCTGGCCGTGTGGGGCATCCCGCGGTCGATGATGCCCGAGATCCGCTCGTCGTCCGGGGTCGTCGGCATGACGGCGCTGCCCGATGTGCTGCACGGCACCCCGATCGCGGGCATCCTCGGCGACCAGCAGGCGGCGACCTTCGGCCAGGCGGCCTTCGAGGCCGGCGAGTCGAAGAACACCTACGGCACCGGCAACTTCCTGCTCGTCAACACCGGCACCGACATCGTGCGCTCCGAGAGCGGGCTGATCACCACCGTGGCCTACCGATGCGGCGACGAGCCCGCGCGGTACGCGCTGGAGGGCTCGATCGCCGTCACCGGCTCGCTCGTGCAGTGGCTGCGCGACAACCTCGGGATCATCCAGCGCTCCGAAGATGTCGAGACGCTGGCGGCCACCGTCGACGACAACGGCGGCGCCTACTTCGTCCCCGCGTTCTCGGGGCTGTACGCGCCGTACTGGCGGCCCGACGCGCGCGGCGCTCTCGTCGGCATGACGCGCTACGTCAACAAGGGCCACATCGCGCGCGCGGCGCTGGAGTCGACGGCCTTCCAGACCCGCGATGTCATCGAGGCCGTCGTCGCGGACACCGGGCGCGAGCTCGACGAGCTGCGCGTGGACGGCGGCATGACCCGCAACGACGCGCTGATGCAGTTCCAGGCCGACATCCTCGGCATCCCCGTCGTGCGCCCGAAGGTCGTCGAGACGACCGCGCTCGGCGCGGCCTACGCCGCCGGCCTCGCGACCGGCGTGTGGACGGACCGCGACGCCCTCCGCGGACACTGGCAGGAGGACGTGCGCTTCGAGCCGGGCATGGCCGCGGACGAGCGCGAGCGCCGCTACCGGCTGTGGCAGAAGGCGGTGTCGAAGTCGCTCGACTGGGTCGACGACGATGCCCGCACCCTCATGGGCACGACCGGGAGCTGACCTACTTCAGCAGCCGCGACAGCCGCCGGTCGGCGAGGATCTTTCCGCCGGTCTGACACGTCGGGCAGTACTCCAGAGAGTTGTCGGCGAAGAAGACGCTGCGCACCTCGTCGCCGCACACCGGGCAGGCCCGGCCTCGGCGTCCGTGCACCTTCATGCCACGGCGCTTGGCGTCCTTGAGCTCCGCCGGGGGCTTGCCGGATGCCTCGGCCACGGCCTCCGTGAGGGTGTCGGTCATCGCGGCGAAGAGGCGGTCGACGTCGGCGTCGTCGAGGCTCGACGCGAGCGCGTACGGCGACATCTTCGCGGCGTGGAGGATCTCGTCGGAGTAAGCGTTTCCGACGCCGGCGATCGTGGCCTGGTCGCGAAGGACGCCCTTGATCTGGGTGCGACGTCCTGCCAGCAGACCGGCCAGGGTGTCGCGCGTGAAGCCCGGGTCGAGCGGGTCGGGGCCGAGGCGCGCGACGCCGGGGACATCGGCGGGATCGCGCACCACGTACACGGCGAGCGACTTCTTCGTCCCCGCCTCGGTGAGGTCGAACCCCGAGCCGTCGGAGAGGGCGACGCGCAGGGCGATCGGGGTCTTGCCAGGCCGGATGAGCGTGGTCGGCAGCTGATCGTAGAACCGCAGCCACCCGGCCTTGGCGAGGTGGAACACGAGGTGCGGATCATCGGACTCGCTCGCCGTGGCGAGGTCCACGAACTTGCCGTGCCGGGCGACGGCGCCGATGCGCGCCCCCTTCAGGGCATCCACCGGCGGATCGTACGTCTTCAGCGCCGCGATGTTCGCGACCATCACGCGCGTGACCTCCAGGCCGGTCACGCGTCCGCGGAGGAACTCGACCAGCCCCTGCACCTCGGGCATCTCGGGCATGCGGCCATCCTGCCACGCGCTCGAGCGGCGAGGCTCAGCTTTCGAGGACGGGCCAGGGCTGCGGCATCCGCTCGTCGTCCGTGAGCAGTGCGGCGATCCAGCCGTCGTCGCGGTGCTTCGCGTTGGCCAGCGCCTGACGCAGCAGGCCCTCGTACCGGAAGCCCAGGGCGCTGGCGACACGGGCGGACGCGACGTTGCCGACGACGGCGCGCCACTCGATGCGGGTGAGCCCGGGACCCTCGGCCGAGAAGCCCCAGTCGAGCACGGCGTTCGCGGCTTCGCGCAGGCGGCCGCGGCCGCGGGATTCCGGGGCCATCCAGAATCCGATCTCGCCGTTCCCGTCTCCCTCCATGCGGTAGAGGCCGATGGTGCCGATGAGGCGGTCGTGCTCGCGGATGCCCCACGTGACATGGCGCCCGGCCTCCCAGTCCTTCGGGATCCGCTCCACGAACTGCTCCGCGTGCTGCCGCTCGTACGGGTACGGGACCGGCGTGTAGCGCTGGATGCCGGCATCCTGGCACGCGGCGAAGATTCCGTCGACGTCGTCCTCCCGCGGCAGGGCGAGCTCGAGGCGGGGCGTGCGCAGGACGACGGGCTCCATGCGCCCAGGCTATCCGGGGGCGGGGGGCGGTGCCGGGCGGCCGGCCGTGCCGGGCGGCCGCGCGCTGGGCGGCTCGGCGGCCCGGCGTGAGAGCTGCATGCGCCTGAGCGTGTGCACAACGTCGGCAGAATCGGAGCGGGCCACGTCACAGGCGCAGTCACCGCCACGGTTGATGGGATTTTGCCGACATTGTGCTCGGGCGTCCTCCCCAGCCCGCTCGGCCGGGGCGACGATCCCCAGAAGGCGCGCCGACGGTCTCCGTGGATCCGCGGGCCCGCAGTGTGGGGGCATGACGCGAACCGATGATGATCCCGCGAGGGTGCTCAGTGCGACGTCGCTGACCTATTCCGAGCTGCGAGCCGACCTGTCCCGGCGCCAGATCACGCGACTTCTGACGGACGGACTTCTAATCCGGCTGCGGAAAGGCTCGTTCGTGCGCGGCGACTGTCCGCCGGACCTGATCGCTGCAGCACGCGCGGGGGGCCGCCTTGACTGCGTGTCGCTCTTGAGAGTGCTCGGTGTGTTCGTCTTGGAGCGGTCGATCACCCACATCCAGATGGACCGGACCTCCACCCGGATTCAGCCCCGGAACGCCGGCACGATGCGCCATTTTCGCACGACGGCCGCGTCCCGCGGCGGGCTCGCGGCCGACCTCGTGGAAGCGGTCGCCCAAGCCTGTCGCTGCCAATCGCCGCGCGCCGCGCTTGCGACGCTCGACTCCATCTGGCACATCGGTCTGCTCGACGAAGCGGGGATCGCAGCAGTCTTCGGGAGGTTGCCCCGGAGGTACCAGGCCCTGCGACCGCTGCTCGATCGCCGGAGCGAATCCGGCCCAGAGACGCTTGTTCGACTGATGGTGAGGAGCCTCGGCCTCGAGGTGGACATCCAGGTGTGGATCGACGGCGTCGGACGGGTCGACCTCGTAGTGGACGGGTGGCTGATCATTGAATGCGACAGCGAAGCTCACCACGCAGGCTGGATCGCGCGGAAGCGCGACAGCCGACGAGACCTTGCAGCCGCCGCGTTGGGCTACACGACCATTCGTCCGATCGCCGAAGACATCATGCATCACCCGGAGGTGGTGGTGCGCGCTGTGCGCGGGCTCGTCTCGGCCCGGGGGAGCGTGCACAACGTCGGCAGCCCTCCAGGGGCGCCCTGTGAAGGGCCGTTTTGGGCGTCCGCTCAGCCCCCGGGGCCGCGGTTGGCCACGGCGACCGCCCCGCGACCGGCGTCAGACCCGGCGCAGCAGTCCGACCTTGTCGTAGACGTCGGCGAGCGTCGCGTCGGCGACGGCGTCGGCCTTCGCCGCATTCGCCGCGAGAACGCGGTCGAGCTCGGCGGGGTCGGCGAGCAGGTCGAGCGCGCGCTGGCGCACGGGGCCGAACTCCTCCACCACGACCTCGGCGAGGCCCTTCTTGAAGTCGCCGTAGCCGCGGCCCGCGTACTCGTCCTCGATCGACGGGATCTGCCGGCCGGTGAGGGCGGCGTAGATCACCAGCAGGTTCGAGACGCCCGGCTTCTCCTCGCGGTCGTACCGCACCGTGCCGTCGCTGTCGGTGACGGCGCGCATGATCTTCTTGGCGCTGACCGACGGCTCGTCCAGGAGCCACAGCACGCCGGCGTCCGACTCGGCCGACTTCGACATCTTCGCCGTCGGGTTCTGCAGGTCGAAGATGCGGGCGGTCTCCTTCTGGATCACCGGCATCGGCACCGTGAAGGTGGTGCCGTAGCGGCTGTTGAAGCGCTCGGCGAGATCGCGCGTCAGCTCGACATGCTGCTTCTGGTCATCGCCGACCGGCACGATGTCGGTCTGGTAGAGCAGGATGTCGGCGGCCATCAGCACCGGATACGTGAACAGGCCGACCGAGGTGACGTCGGAGCCGTAGCGCTGCGACTTGTCCTTGAACTGCGTCATGCGACCGGCCTCGCCGAAGCCGGTGATGGTCGAGAGGATCCAGGCCAGTTCGGCGTGCGCGCGCACGTGCGACTGCACGTACAGCGTCGACTTGGCGGGCTCGATCCCCGCGGCGATGTACTGCGCGGCGGTGCGGCGCGTCTTCTCACGCAGCTCGCCCGGGTCATTCGGCACCGTGAGGGCGTGCAGGTCCACGACCGAGAAGAACGCGTCGTACGACTCCTGGAGGTCGCGCCACTGCAGGAGTGCCCCGATGTAGTTGCCGATCTGGAGGGAGTCGGCGGAGGGCTGCATTCCGGAGTACAGGCGCGGTTTGCTCACCCGACAATCCTAGGGTCGCCGGGTGGGGGCCCGAACCGCAGGCACCTGCGGAAGGAGAACAGCGGATGCCGCACCCGCCGTCGTCCGTTCAGAGACCGATCGCGTAGTCGGCCACGACGGGGGAGTGATCGCTCCACCGCGTGTCCCATGACGGCGCGCGGACGACCCGGTAGTTCGAGACGCGCTCCGCGAGCGCCGGAGTCGCCAGGTGGTAGTCGATGCGCCACCCGCTGTCGTTGTCGAACGCCCGGCCCCGCATCGACCACCACGTGTAGGGCCCGTCGACCTCGCCGTGCGCCGCCCGGCCCACGTCCACCCAGCCGAGTCCGGAGCCCGTCGATCCGTCGACGCCCGCGACCTGCTCGCCGGCGGGGCCGAGGAACCGGTCGAAGTACGCGCGCTCGCGCGGCAGGAAGCCGGCCTTCTTGACGTTGCCCTTCCAGTTGCGGATGTCGAGTTCACGGTGCCCGACGTTCAGGTCGCCCATGACGACGGTGAGCGGGGAAGACTGCTCGAGCTGCGGCATCCGCCTCTCCATCGCGTCGAGGAACGCCCACTTGGCGTCTTGCCGCGGGGTCTCGGCCTCGCCGGTGTGCACATAGGCGCTGACGACAGTGAGGCGCTCGCCGTCGATGTCGAGGTCGGCCTCGATCCAGCGGCCGGCCGAGTCGAGCGGCTCAGGACCGAGGACCCGCCGCACCTCGATCGCGGGCAGGCGGCTGGCGATGGCGACGCCGGCGCGGCCCTTGGCGAGTGCCTCGTCGTTGACGAGCTCCCAGCCGGGCAGCACGTTCTGGAGCTCCTCGAGCGTCGCGCGCACCTCTTGCAGGGCCATGACGTCGACGTCGGCTTCGTCGAGCCACTCGATCATCCCCTTGCGGGTGGCGGCGCGGATGCCGTTGACGTTGACGGAAGCGATGCGGACTCGGCGTGGCACGACCGCCAGCCTAACCCGGGGCGCCGACACGCTCACGGCCGGGCAGGGGAACGATCAGGCGTGCGGTGTCGAACCGGAGCGGGCGGCGTAGAACGGGTCGGTGTTCGACAGCATCCACTCCACCAACGGACCGCCATCGGACGTGAAGACCACGTCGACCGGGAAGGCGGCGGAGGAGTGGCCGACCACGTCGCGCACGCGACATACGGGGCACCGTCGATCGTCAGCACATCGAATGCGCCTTCCCGACCGACCGATTCAGTGAAGGGGACCCACACGCGCGCTTCAGCCAGCTGCGTCAGCCAGTCCTCGACCGAGACCTCTCCCACCGAGGCGCGGCGCAGGGACACCTCGAGAGGGTTGTTCGGAAACGTCACATCGTGCCTTTCGATCCGGGAAGCTTTCCGGCGAGGAGCCGGCTGGTCTCATCGTCCAGCTGCACGACGTCGACCATTCCGACATCGGGTTCGCGACTCAGCCCCTCCACGACGGCACGAACCGCATCATCGGAGCCCTGCACCCCGACGGTCAGCACGAAGCGCCGTGCCACCAGCCGGTCGAAGACGAAGGTCTCGATCTCCTCGCCGGTGTGCCTGGCCAGGAAGTCCCTGACTCGATCCGCCTCGGCCGACCGGGCGGGAAGCACCTCGAGATCCCCCACCAGGACGGCCTGGCCGTCCGACCCCGCGACGATGCCGTCGATCATCGCCTGCAGGGCTCCCGGGCCGAATCGCACCGGGGCCGGCCCTGCCGGGTCGAACAGGACGGCGTCCACTCCCTGTCGGTGCGCGATCTCAGCCACGCGGTCTCCTCGCACCGTCGCGACAGCCGGCCCGCCGAACCGCTGGGCGGCCTCGCTCCCGGAAAGCACCGCGATCGCACGGATCCCCGCCGAGTCGGTCAGGATCGCCGGAACCTGCTGGCCCGCAGCCTCTGCAACGAGCAGCGCCACATCCTGCTCCCGTAACGCCGCCCCCAGAGCGTGAGAATCCTGCGCCGCCAGAGCCTGCGCGACCGAGTTCGACCCCTGCTCACTCCTCCGCTTGAAACCGAACTTCACGATGCATCCGCTCCTCACGCAACCCACTGCCGATTGGCCGGAGAAATCTCCGGCCAAAGAGCAGACTCCGCCGTGGCGCGGAATATGACACCAGACCTCGGCGAACGCCATTCCGGATCCGATGCCCCGGTTCTGCCGACCCCGTCAGCGGCGTCGGCGGCCAGGTTTCGCCGGCGGTGCGACAGCGGCTCCGGCCGGCTCGACCGGGCCCCTCGCCGGGGGCGTGCCGGGTGCCTTCTTGGCGTGGGGGATCGCCGGCGCGGCGGCCTCGACCTGGCGCAGCTCCTCCTCGGCCTCGTGCACGGCCCGGTCGGCGAGCGGAACGCGCCACCACCGCGCCTGCGCGCGCGCATCCTTCGCGGTGCGCAGCCGCACCTGCGCGGCCAGCAGCAGTGCATCGTGCTCGGCGGCGAGCCGCTCCGCCTCGGTGGGCGGGAGGAGCACGACGTCGCGGTCGCGGGCGGCGACGGCGACCCAGGATGCCGCGGTGAGCAGGACGATCCCCATGAGGCGGAACCACAGGAGCATGCCGATGAAGAAGGCGAATCCGGCCAGCAGGGGGTTCGAGGGCGTGTAGCTCAGCAGCAGGCCGGCGCCGAGCTGCAGCACGGACAGCCCGAGACCGCCGATCATCGCTCCGGGCCAGATCCGCCGCCACGGCAGCTTCGTCCCGGTGAGGAAGCGGAACAGTCCGACGAGGGCGGTCGAGGTGACCGCGAAGCCGACGAAAAGCGAGCCCAGGCGAACCGTCGCATCCACGAGGTTGCTCGCCTTCGTCATGCCGAAGAGGGAGAAGATCCAGTCCACGGTCGTGCTGCCGACCGAGCTCAGGGCGGCACCGAGAATGAGGGCCGCCCCGAAGATGACGGCGGCCAGCAGGTCGCGCGCCTTGAGCAGGAAGTAGCTGCGGCGGTCCGGGGGGATCGCGAACAGCTCGCGCACCGCGCGGCGCGTGTACGTCACCCAGTCGATCGCCGTCCAGATGAGGGCGCCGAGCGCGATCACGCCCGTCCATCCGAGCACGCCGGCGCTCTCGGACGCGACCTCCTGCACGGCCTCCGGCGTGGCGAACGCACTGTCCGGCGCGATCAGCCCGGGGATGTAGCTGTTGATGAGATCGATGAGCCGATCGACCGCCTCCTCGCTCCCGCCGAGCCAGAGCCCGGCGATCGCGAACAGAAGGTAGATGGCGGCGAAGCAGGCGAACAGGGCGACGTAGCTCACTCCGGCCGACAGGAGGAAGCCGTTCTCGATGAGGAAGTTGCGCCACACGCGCACCGGGAACCACGCCATCGTCGCCTCGGTGATCCGCGTCGCGCGGTTGATCGGGGCGTCGAACCGCTGGCGGAGGTTGTGCTCGGTCTGCTCCCACCGCTCGCGCAGCGACTCCTCCTCGCGCTGCGCGGCATCCGCCGCCGCGCGGGCGTCCGGCGGGGGCGTCTGCGTCACGGTGTCAGATTAGCGACTGCGCGGGTCGGTTTCGGACGCCCCGGTCGCCGGTGCGGTCACGCCCGCCGGCGAGGAAGCGGTCCGGAATCGCGGCACGGCGAACAGGATCGCGGCCAGGGCGACGGCGGGCAGCAGGAAGGCGAGCCCCAGTCCGGGCCCGTCGGCCAGCACACCGACCACCACGGCGCCCAGGATCGCGCCGGCGTAGTTGAACAGGTTGACGCGCGCGATGACCTGGTCGCTGTGCTCCGGCGCGAGGTCGCCGGCGGCGCCGAACGTCACCGGGATCAATACGCCCGCACTCACGCCCGCCAGCGCGAACCCCACGATCGCCGCCGCCGGGAACGGGAGCAGGGCGATGATCACGCAGCCGACGGCGGAGACGGATGCCGCGACGGCGACAAGTCGGCCCCGCCCGACGGCGGGCACGAGGCGATCCGTCGCGAGCCGCGTGATCAGGACCACGGCCTGGTAGGCGGCATAGCCCAGGGGAGCGATCCACGCGAGCGCGGCGAGGTCGTCCTGCAGATAGACGGTGCTCCACGTGCTCACCGCCGAGTCGGCGACGAACACCGCGAGGATCACGAGCCCGAACGCCCAGATGCCGGCGCGGGGGAGCTTCGCGCGCTCGGCCGCCGGCAGCGCCTCGTCGATCGGCACCTCGCGAGCGAAGAACCGCAGTCCCGCGAGGGCGACCCCGAGCGCGATCGCCGCGGCACACGCCAGCGCGACCCCGGCGCCGACGGCCGACAGCGCGACCCACGAGACGAGAAGGGCCCCCGCGATGGCGGCGGCGGTCGCGGCGGCGAAGAAGCCGCCCAGCAGGTGTCGTCCATAGGAGCGCTGCACGGCCACACCCTGCATGGCGGCGGCCGCGTCGACGCATCCGAGCCCCACGCCGAACACCGCGAATGCGGCCGCGAACACGGGGAACGGCGTCGGGAGGGCGATCACCGGCAGCGCGATCGCCTGCACCAGGAGGCCTAGGGTCAGTGCGGTCCGGCTGCCCCACCGCACGGCGATCGCGTTGGCGATCACCGAGCCGAGCGCCGCAGTGATCGCGACGCCGAGCACCAGGATCGTGACGACGTCGTCCCCGACGTCCTGCCGCGCCTTGAGCGCCGGCAGCGACGTCACGATGACGGCGTAGCCGAGGCCCTGCGCCGCGTAGGCGGCGGTGACCGCCCCGCGGGCGGCGCGCAGCGCTGGATCGGACGGGGCGAGGGGCGCGTCGCGCTGCGACTGGGTCACGCAGGGAAGCTTAGGGCCGCCCGCGCAGAACCGCCTGCTTCACCTCGGCGATCGCCTTCGTCACTTCGATGCCGCGGGGGCACGCCTCGGTGCAGTTGAAGGTCGTGCGGCAGCGCCACACGCCTTCCTTGTCGTTGAGGATGTCGAGTCGCACGTCGCCCGCATCGTCGCGCGAGTCGAAGATGAAGCGGTGCGCGTTGACGATCGCGGCGGGGCCGAAGTACTGGCCGTCGGTCCAGAACACCGGGCACGACGAGGTGCACGCGGCGCACAGGATGCACTTCGTGGTGTCGTCGAAGACCTCGCGGTCGACGATCGACTGGATGCGCTCCTTGCCCGGCTCGGGCTTCGAGTTCGCGATGAGGAAGGGCTGCACCTCGCGGTACGACGCGAAGAAGGGCTCCATGTCGACGACGAGGTCCTTCTCGAGCGGCAGGCCCTTGATCGCCTCGACGTAGATCGGCTGCGAGATGTCGAGATCCTTGATCAGCGTCTTGCAGGCCAGGCGGTTGCGGCCGTTGATGCGCATCGCATCGGAGCCGCAGATGCCGTGGGCGCAGGAGCGCCGGAACGTCAGCGAGCCGTCGACCTCCCACTTGATCTTGTGGAGAGCGTCCAGCACGCGGTCGGTCGAGTACAGCTCGACGTCGTAGTCGACCCAGCGCGGCTCCTCATCGACCTCCGGATCGAACCGGCGGATGATGAAGGTCACGAGGAACGACTGGATGCCGGTGTCGGCCGGCGTCTGGACGTCGGTGGTCGCCTCCGTGGGCGCGTCGACTGCGACGAGACTCGCCATCAGTACTTCCTCTCCATCGGCGGGTATCGCAACTCGCCGGCCTCGTCCTTCGTGAAGACGACGGGCTTCCAGCCGAGCCGGATGTGGTCCTCGGAGTGCGACGATCCGGCATCGCCCGACAGGTACGCCATCGTGTGCTGCATGTAGTTCTCGTCGTCGCGCTGGGGGAAGTCGTCGCGCATGTGACCGCCGCGGCTCTCCTTGCGGTTGCGCGCCGTGACGACGACGACCTCGGCGATGTCGAGCAGGAAGCCCAGCTCGACGGCCTCGAGCAGATCCGTGTTGAACCGCTTGCCCTTGTCGTCGACGTGGATGTTCTTGTACCGCTCGCGCAGCTCCTCGATCACGTCGAGCACTTCGCCGAGGGATTCGTCGGTGCGGAACACCTGGGCCTTGCGGTCCATCTCGTCCTGGAGCCTCTTGCGGAGCACGGCGATGCGCTCGGTTCCCTGGTTGGCGCGCAGTCCCTCGATCAGGCCCCGCACCTCGGCGGCCGGGTCCTCGGGCAGCGGCACGAACTCGGCCGTCTTGACGTACTCCACCGCGTTCTTGCCCGCGCGCTTGCCGAACACGTTGATGTCGAGCAGCGAGTTGGTGCCGAGGCGGTTCGAGCCGTGCACCGAGACGCACGCGCACTCGCCGGCGGCGTACAGGCCGGGGACGACGGTGGTGTTGTCGGCGAGCACCTGGGCGTCGTTGTTGGTCGGGATGCCGCCCATGGCGTAGTGCGCGGTCGGCATGACCGGAACGGGCTCGACCACGGGGTCGACGCCGAGGTACGTGCGGGCGAACTCGGTGATGTCGGGGAGCTTCGTCTCGAGCACCTCGGCCCCGAGATGGGTGCAGTCCAGCAGCACGTAGTCGCGGTGCGGCCCGGCGCCCCGGCCCTCGGCCACCTCCTGCACCATGCAGCGGCTGACGATGTCGCGCGGCGCGAGGTCCTTGATGGTCGGGGCGTAGCGCTCCATGAACCGCTCGCCCGAGGCGTTGCGGAGGATCGCGCCTTCTCCGCGCGCACCCTCGGTGAGCAGGATGCCGAGCCCGGCGAGACCGGTCGGGTGGAACTGGAAGAACTCCATGTCCTCCAGCGGCAGGCCCTTGCGCCAGATGATGCCGACGCCGTCGCCGGTCAGGGTGTGCGCGTTGGAGGTCGTCTTGAAGATCTTGCCGAAGCCGCCGGTGGCGAAGATGACGGCCTTGGAGTGGAAGACGTGCAGGTCGCCGGTGGCCAGGTCGTAGGCGACGACGCCCGCGATCTCGGTCTTCGCCGCGGCATCCTTCACCGTGATCAGGTCGAGGACGTAGTACTCGTTGAAGAAGTTGATGCCGAGCTTGACGCAGTTCTGGAACAGCGTCTGCAGGATCATGTGGCCGGTGCGGTCGGCGGCGTAGCACGCGCGGCGCACCGGGGTCTTGCCGTGGTCGGCGGTGTGCCCGCCGAAGCGGCGCTGGTCGATCTTGCCCTCGGGGGTGCGGTTGAACGGCAGCCCCATGTTCTCGAGGTCGATGACCGCGTCGATGGCCTCTTTCGCGAGGATCTCGGCGGCGTCCTGGTCGACGAGGTAGTCGCCGCCCTTGACGGTGTCGAAGGTGTGCCACTCCCACGAGTCCTCTTCGACGTTGGCCAGCGCCGCCGCCATGCCGCCCTGTGCCGCGCCCGTGTGTGATCGAGTCGGGTACAGCTTCGAGATGACGGCCGTCTTCGCGCCGGGTCCGGCTTCGATCGCGGCCCGCATGCCGGCGCCGCCGGCACCCACGATCACGATGTCGAACTGGTGGTAGTGGACGCCGTCCTTGACGTAGCTGTCGGCGGTGGCTGTCGTGGTCACAGGGGAGGGTGCTTTCTTCGTCTGCGGGATTACGGCGCGATCAGTTCAGTCCGAGCTCGGTGCAGCGCTCGAAGAACTGGCTGTCGGGGGTGACGCCGCTGCACGGGTCGAACGCGAAGACGACGAGCGTGCCGAGGAGGATCAGGAAGCCGGCGGAGAGCCACAGCGCCCAGACCAGCACCGTGCGCGTGCGCTGGTGGGCGACGTAGTCGTTGACGACCGTGCGCATGCCGTTGGCGCCGTGGATCAGCGCGAGCCACAGCATGAGGATGTCCCACCACTGCCAGAACGGGTTGGCCAGCTTGCCGGCGACGAAGCCCCAGTCCAGGCCGTGGATTCCCTCGCCGAGCATCAGGTTGACGAACAGGTGGCCGAAGATGAGGACGATCAGCAGCACGCCCGAGACGCGCATGTAGATCCAGCCCCACTTCTCGAGGTTCGGACCCTTGCGGCGGACGGCGGAGCGGGGAGCGCGGGGCTCGGCGATGGCGGTCATCAGTGGCCTCCCTGCCCGAGCTCGGAGAAGACGTTGATCAGATGCCGCGGAACGAAGCCGAGCATCGTGACGACCCAGAGCCCGAGAACGCCCCACCAGAGCTGGCGCTGCATGCGCGTGGCCCACGAGAACATGTCCACGAGGATGATGCGCAGGCCGTTGAAGGCGTGGTACACCACCGCTCCGACGAGGGCGACCTCGCCGACGCCCATGATCGGGTTCTTGTAGGTGCCGATGACCGCGTCGTAGGCCTCGGGCGATACGCGGATCAGCGCGGTGTCGAGCACGTGGACCAGAAGGAAGAAGAAGAGTGCGATGCCGGTGATGCGGTGCAGCACCCACGACCACATGCCTTCGTTCCCGCGGTACAGGGTGCCGCGCGGGACTCGGGACGTGGTTTCGGATACCGACGGTGTGACGCGTGCTGGTGCAGACACGGCCGTCCTCCCTGGATCGAACATGATGGGGCGGAATCGATGCCCCTGAGGTGTCCCGGCTCTCTCGGGCCGGGTCATCGGCGTCACGCGGGCGCTCCGTACATCTTATTGCGGCGCGTCGCCGGGGGGCGACGAAGGTGTGCCTTAGTCCAGGCGTCTCCGACCCGGCGCCGATAGCCTGTGGTCATGCCTGAGCCGATCGACGACTTCTACGCCGTGATCCCCGCCGGGGGGATCGGCAGCCGGCTGTGGCCGCTCTCCCGCGCCGATGCGCCGAAGTTCCTGCACGACCTGACGGGATCGGGTCAGACCCTGCTGCGCGACACGTGGGACCGGCTCGAGCCGCTGGCGGGGCCGGAGCGCATCTCCGTGGTGACGGGGCGCGCGCATCGCGCCGCGGTCGAGAAGGAGCTGCCCGGCATCCCGGACCGCAACGTCTTCCTCGAATCCGAGCCGCGCGACTCGGCCGCCGCGATCGGGCTCGCCGCGGCCATCCTCTCCCGGCGCGAGCCGGACGTGATCATCGGTTCGTTCGCAGCCGACCACGTGATCCGCGTGCCGCACCTGTTCGAGTGGGCGGTGCGGCAGGCGGTCGCGACCGCGCGCGAGGGCTACATCTGCACGATCGGCATCCAGCCGACGGAGGCGTCGGTCGGATTCGGATACATCCGCAAGGGTGAGGGCCTGGTCGTCGAGGGGGCCCCGGAGGCGGCGCTCGTGGAGAGCTTCGTGGAGAAGCCCGACCTCGAGACCGCGAAGGAGTACTTCGCGAACCGGTCGTACCTGTGGAACGCAGGCATGTTCATCAGCCGGGCCGACGTCCTGCTGGGGGAGATCGCCGACAACCAGCCGCAGCTGTACGCGGGTCTGATGGACCTCGCCGAGGCGTGGGACGACCGCGAACGCCGCGGACCCGTCGTCGACCGCGTGTGGCCGACGCTCACGAAGATCGCCATCGACTACGCCGTCGCCGAGCCGGCGGCCGCGCGGGGTCGGCTCGCGGTGATCCCCGGCCACTTCGACTGGGACGACGTCGGCGACTTCGCCAGCCTCGCCAAGCTGAACTCGGGCGGTCGCAAGAACGATCTCGCCATCCTGGGGGAGAACGCCCGCGTCCTGTCCGACGCCGCCAGCGGAATCGTGGTCAGCCAGACCTCGCGGGTGATCAGTCTGATCGGCGTCCGCGACATCATCGTGGTCGACACCGAGGACGCGCTCCTGGTGACCACGAGCGAGCACGCGCAGCGCGTGAAGGGCGTCGTGGACGCCCTCAAGCTCAACGGTCGCGGCGACGTGCTGTGAATCCCGCGGTCGTGACGGGCGCGTCTCGTCGTATTGCGTCTTTGTAACCATTCGGCGTACCCGGGTCCGCGCGACTGCAACCCGCCCGTCACAGTGGGTAACTTTGTGCAGTCCCCGTGAAGGACGCGGGGCCGTACAAACGGAGGCTGAGTTGACCATCTCACGCACCAAGAAGCTCGCCGGTGTCGTCGCCGCTGCGGGCCTTCTCGTCGCCCTGGCGGGCTGCGGCGCCGCTCCCGAGACCGCGCCCACGTCCGAGGAGACGACCCCCGAAGTCGTCGAGGGCTTCCAGCCCTGCCTCGTGTCGGACGACGGCGGCTTCAACGACAAGTCGTTCAACCAGTCCGCGCTGACCGGCATGGAGACCGCCGCCGAGGAGCTCGGCGTCGAGGTGATCGAGGTCGAGTCGTCCTCGGCCAACGACTACGCGCCCAACCTCGAGAACCTCGTGGCCGAGGGCTGCACGTTCATCGTCGCCGTCGGCTTCAAGCTCTCGGCCGACACGATCGCCTCGGCGACCGCGAACCCCGACATCGACTACGCCATCATCGACGACTCGGCCGACGCCGACTTCAACGGCGAGTCCGACGCCCCGAACATCAAGCCGCTCCTGTTCGACACGGTGCAGGCCGCGTACCTCGGCGGTTACGCCGCGGCCGCATGGTCCGACGCTGCCGGCGTCAACAAGGTGGGCACCTTCGGCGGCATCCAGATCCCGCCCGTGACGATCTTCATGGACGGCTTCGTCGACGGCGTCGCGAAGTTCAACGAGGACAAGTCGGCCGACGTCCAGACCTTCGGCTGGGATGTCGAGGCTCAGGAGGGCTCGTTCACCGGCGGCTTCGCCGCGAACGACACCGCCAAGCAGACCGCGCAGGGCATCCTGGACCAGGGCGTCGACGTGGTGCTCCCCGTCGGCGGCCCGATCTATCAGAGCGCCGCGGCGGCGATCGATGACGCCGGCTCCGACGCCCTGCTGATCGGTGTCGACTCCGACCTCGCCGCCGTCGACCCGTCGGTCGCCGACCTCGTGCTCTTCTCGATCATGAAGCGCATCGACGTGGCCGTCCACGACGCCACCGTCCAGGCCGCCACCGGCGACTTCGACGTCACGCCCTACGTCGGCACGCTCGAGAACGAGGGCGTCGGACTCTCCGGCTTCGGCGCGTTCGAGGCCGAGCTGCCCGAGGGCCTGGCCGACGAGCTGGCCGCGCTGCAGGAGGCGATCATCTCCGGCGAGCTCGAGGTGACCTCGCCCAGCTCGCCCGCGCAGTGATCTCGCTGTAGCGAACCGCTGCTGACCGCGGCCGGGTGGATGCCTCCACCCGGCCGCGGTTCTTCCAGCCCGATGGAGACACTGGATAAGGTGCAGATATGAAGCTCGAGCTCCGTGGCATCACGAAGCGCTTCGGATCCCTCGTCGCGAACGACCACATCGATCTCGTGGTCCAGCCCGGAGAGATCCACGCCCTGCTGGGCGAGAACGGCGCAGGCAAGTCCACGCTCATGAACGTCCTCTACGGTCTCTATCAGGCCGACGAGGGAGAGATCCTCCTGGACGATGCCGTCCAGAACTTCCGGGGGCCCGGCGATGCCATGGCCGCCGGAATCGGCATGGTGCACCAGCACTTCATGCTCATCCCCGTCTTCACCGTCGCCGAGAACGTGATGCTGGGCCACGAGAGCACGAAGGCACTCGGAGCGCTCGACCTCAACAAGGCCCGGCAGCACGTCCGCGACGTCGCCCAGCGCTTCGGCTTCGAGGTCGACCCCGATGCGATCGTCGGCGACCTGCCGGTCGGCGTGCAGCAGCGCGTCGAGATCATCAAGGCGCTCTCGCGCGACGCGAAGGTGCTCGTGTTCGACGAGCCCACGGCGGTCCTGACCCCACAGGAGACCGACGAGCTGATGGCGATCATGCGCCAGCTTCGCGATGAGGGCACCTCGATCGTGTTCATCACCCACAAGCTCCGCGAGGTGCGGGCGGTCGCCGATCGCATCACCGTCATCCGGCTCGGAAAGGTCGTCGGCGAGGCGGCGCCGACCGCCACCAATGCCGAGCTCGCCTCGCTCATGGTGGGCCGTGCCGTCGAGCTCACCGTGCACAAGGACGAGGCGAAGATCGGCGAGGGCGGACTCTCGGTCGCCGACCTGCGGGTGGTGACCGCCACGGGCGCCGTCGTCGTCGACAACGTCAGCTTCGACGTGCGGCCGGGCGAGATCCTCGCCCTCGCCGGTGTGCAGGGCAACGGCCAGACCGAACTCGTCGAGGCGATCGTCGGCCTCGCGGACCGCACCACCGGCTCGATCACCCTCGACGGAGTCGAGCTCGTCGGCAAGAGCGTGCGCGGCATCCTCGACGAAGGCGTCGGCTTCGTGCCGGAGGACCGCACCGAGGACGGACTGGTCGGCGGGTTCTCGGTCGCCGAGAACCTCATCCTGGATCGGTCGGGCGACCGGGAGTTCATGCGCGGCGGCACCATCCGCCGCGCCGCCCTCGAGGAGTTCGCTGCAGCGCGCATCGCCGAGTACGACATCCGAACCCAGGGCCCCGACGTCCCCGCCGGCACGCTGTCCGGCGGCAACCAGCAGAAGGTCGTGATCGCGCGCGAGATGAGCCGCGAGCTCAAGCTCCTCGTCGCCGCGCAGCCGACGCGCGGCGTCGACGTCGGATCCATCGAGTTCATCCACACGCGTATCGTCGAGACGCGCGACTCGGGCGTGCCCGTGCTCGTGGTCTCGACCGAGCTCGACGAGGTCGCCGCCCTCGCCGACCGCATCGCCGTGATGTACCGCGGCGCGATCGTGGGCATCGTGCCCGGCGACACCCCGCGCGACGTGCTGGGTCTGATGATGGCCGGCGAGACGCCGGGAAGCGGGGTGGCAGCGTGAGCGACGACGGCAAGGGCATGACGCCGGGGGCGTCCGAGCCCACGCGAGGTCTTCCTCCCGAGCAGCTGCCCACCGTGTCGGGGCCCCTGACCGGAAGCCCCGAGGCCGAGGTTCTGCCGCCGCCGCGGGAGAACGTCGCCATCAAGGAGATGCTCCGCAGCAACTGGGTGACCACGATCCTCGCGATCGTCGTCGCCATGGTCGTGGGCGGCATCCTGATGGCACTCACCGACGAGGACGTGCGCGCGACATCCGTGTACTTCTTCGCCCGCCCGGGCGACACTCTCGTCGCGGTGTGGAACTCGGTGTACGGCGGATACGAGGCGCTGTTCCGCGGGGCGATCTTCAACCCGCGGGCGTCCGACTTCGCCACGCAGATCCGCCCGCTCACGAACACGCTCGGCTTCGCGGCGCCGCTGATCGCCGCCGGCCTCGGCGTCGCCCTCGCGTTCCGCGTCGGCCTGTTCAACATCGGCGGCCGCGGTCAGATGCTCATCGCCGCTGCCGTCGCAGCGCTCGTGACGTTCAACCTCGACCTGCCGATGTTCCTGCACCTGCCCCTCACGCTCGCCGCCGGCATCGCGGGCGGTGCGATCTGGGGTGGCATCGTCGGCGTGCTGAAAGCCCGCACCGGCGCGCACGAAGTGATCCTCACGATCATGCTCAACTACGTCGCGTTCTACCTCGTGGCGTGGATGGTGCGCACGCCGGGCCTGCTGCAGCGCGCAGCGGAGGACCAGCCGATCTCGGACCCGACGCCGCCCAGCGCGCAGTTCCCGAACCTGCTCGGCGAGCGGTTCCCGCTGCTGGACTGGGGCTTCGTCATCGTCATCGGCGCGACCGTGTTCGTGTGGTGGCTCATCGAGCGCTCGAGCCTTGGTCTGCGACTGCGCGCCGTGGGCGAGAATCCCCACGCGGCGCGGGCCGCGGGCATCTCGGTGCAGCGCATGTACATCTACGCGATGCTCTTCGCGGGCGGTCTGGCCGGCCTCGCCGCCATGAACCAGATCCAGGGATCGGTGACCAGCGGGTTCGACGGCACCATCGACGCGGAGATCGGCTTCACCGCGATCACCGTGGCACTGCTCGGCCGCAGCCGCGCCTGGGGCGTGTTCGCCGCCGGCCTCCTGTTCGGCGCCCTCAGGGCGGGCTCGTTCACGATGCAGGCCTCGCAGGGCATCCCGGTCGACATCGTGCTCGTCGTGCAGTCGCTCATCGTGCTGTTCATCGCTGCACCTCCGCTGATCCGCACGATCTTCTTCCTGCCGAAGACCGACGCCGAGAAGGCCGCCAAGGCGAGAGCCAAGGCCGCGAAGAAGGCGGTGAACGCATGACCGCCCTCGCGCCCGCCACCGCCGCCGACGGCACGATCCGGCTCGCGACCGTGAAGGTCCGCCACTGGAAGCTGGCCATCAGCCTCGGGATCGCCACGATCCTGCTCTTCCTCCTGTTCCTCCTCGTGCCGCGCGGAGGCGTCAGCACGTTCCGCCTGAGCGACCCGACCTCGTCGATCGCGCTGCCCAATGTCAGCGTGCCGGCAGGCCCCACGATGTGGGGCGTGCTCGTCCTGCTCGTGCTGCTCACGCTGTGGGCGGTGTGGGATGCCTGGTCCTACCGCCGGACCGGAATCTGGCTGCCGATCGTCTTCGGAGTCCTCGCGATCTTCGCATTCCTCACGTGGTCGGCGGCGTCCGCGGCCGCGTCGGTGCCGGTCACGAGTCTCCTGTTCGGATCGCTCTCCCTCGCCGTGCCGCTGATCTTCGGCGCACTCGGCGGTGTCATCGGCGAACGGGTCGGCGTGGTCAACGTCGCGATCGAGGGCCAGTTCCTGCTCGGCGCCTTCAGTGCGGCGCTGCTGGCCAGCATCACGGGCAACCCGTTCGTCGGCCTCATCGGCGCGATGATCGGCGGCGTGCTCGTCGCGTTCGTCCTGGCGGCGTTCTCGATCAAGTACCTCGTCGACCAGGTGATCGTCGGCGTCGTGCTCAACGTGCTGGTCGCGGGCCTCACCGGATTCCTCTACGGCGCGCTGCTCGTTCCGAACGAAGAAGCCCTCAACCGCCCCATCCGCTTCACGCGCTGGGAGATCCCGGTGCTGGGTGACATCCCGATCATCGGTCCGGTGCTCTTCAACCAGACCTTCATCGTGTACCTCATGTACTTCACGGTCGCGATCGTGGCGTGGGGTCTCTACCGCACCCGGTGGGGACTGCGCCTCCGTGCTGTGGGCGAGCACCCGCAGGCCGCCGACACGGTCGGCATCAAGGTCAACACGAGCCGCTTCTGGAACGTGTCGCTCGCCGGGGCGATCGCCGGCATCGGCGGCGCGTACTTCACGCTGGTCTCGGTGCCGCAGTTCACCAAGGAGATGACGGCGGGGCTCGGCTTCATCGCCCTCGCCGCGGTCATCTTCGGCCGCTGGGACCCGATCCGGGCGACCCTCGCGGCGCTGCTGTTCGGCTTCGCCACGAACCTGCAGAACCTGCTGACCGTGCTCAAGACGCCGATCCCCAGCGAGTTCATGCTGATGCTGCCGTACCTCGTCACGATCATCGCGGTCGCCGGATTCGCCGGGCAGATCCGCGGTCCGGCGGCGGCCGGCAAACCATACATCAAGGGCTGAGAGGCGTTCGTGACAGACATCGACTGGGATGAGCTGCGAGCCGCTGCGACCGAGGCCATGCAGCGCGCGTACGCACCGTACTCGCGCTACAAGGTCGGCGCCGCGGCGCTCGTGACGGACGGCCGGATCGTGACCGGCTGCAACGTCGAGAACGCCTCGTACGGGGTCGGCCTGTGCGCCGAGTGCGGGCTGGTGAGCGAGCTGCAGATGTCCGGCGGCGGCAACCTCGTCGCGTTCGTCTGCGTCAACGGGCACGGTGACACGATCATGCCGTGCGGCCGCTGCCGTCAGCTGCTGTACGAGTTCGCGATCCCCGGGATGCTCCTCGAGACCGTGTCCGGCATCCGCACCATCGACGAGGTCCTGCCCGACGCGTTCGGGCCGCGCGACCTCGAAGAGGCGGCGCGATGACCGCGGACGGCGGGACGAGCACCGTCGAGCCGCACGACGCGGTCGACGTGATCCGCACCAAGCGGGACGGCGGCGAGGTCCCCGAGGACGCCCTGCGCTGGATGGTCGACGCCTACACCCGCGGCTACGTCGCCGACTCGCAGATGGCGGCGTTCGCGATGGCGGTGCTCCTCAACGGCATGACGCGGGGCGAGATCCGCGTCATGACCGACGCCATGATCGCCTCGGGCGAGCGCATGAGCTTCGCGGGACTCGGCAAGCCGACGGTCGACAAGCACTCCACCGGCGGCGTCGGCGACAAGATCACGCTCCCGCTCGCGCCCCTGGTCGCGGCCTTCGGCGTGGCGGTGCCGCAGCTCTCGGGCCGCGGCCTCGGTCACACCGGCGGAACGCTCGACAAGCTCGAGTCGATCCCGGGCTGGCGGGCCGCGCTCTCCAACGACGAGATGTTCGCGCAGCTGCGCGACGTCGGCGCCGTGATCTGCGCGGCCGGCTCCGGCCTCGCGCCGGCCGACAAGAAGCTGTACGCGCTGCGCGACGTCACCGGCACGGTCGAGGCGATCCCGCTGATCGCATCGAGCATCATGTCGAAGAAGATCGCCGAGGGCACCGACTCGCTCGTGCTCGACGTCAAGTTCGGCTCGGGCGCCTTCATGCGCGACGTCGACCGTGCGCGCGAGCTCGCCCGCACGATGGTCGCGCTGGGGACCGACTCCGGTGTGGCGACGACCGCCCTCCTCACCGACATGAACACGCCGCTGGGCCTCGCCATCGGGAACGCGAACGAGGTCCGGGAGTCCGTCGAGGTGCTCGCCGGCGGGGGACCTGCCGACGTGGTCGAGCTCACCGTCGCCCTCGCGCGCGAGATGCTGGCCCTCGCCGGACAGCCCGACGCCGACGTCGAGGCGGCGCTGCGCGACGGGCGCGCGATGGACGCGTGGCGCGCCATGATCCTCGCCCAGGACGGGGACCCGGATGCCGCGCTCCCGGCGCCGAACGAGTCGCACACCTTGACCGCCCCGTCGTCGGGGTTCGTGACCCGCATCGAGGCGCTGCCGTTCGGCATCGCCGCGTGGCGCCTCGGTGCCGGACGCGCCCGTGCCCAGGACCCGGTGCTCCACGCCGCGGGGATCGACCTGCACGCGAAGCCCGGCGACCGGATCGAGGCCGGACAGCCGCTGTTCACCCTCCTCGGCGAGGATGCCTCCCGGTTCGAGCGTGCACTGGAGGCCCTCGAGGGCGCCTGGGAGATCGGGTCCGATGCTCCGGCCCCGGGCCCGCTCGTGCTCGAACGCATCACGGCCTAGGCTCAGGCATCCGTCCCCCACCCCCCGCAGAACGCCTCCCGAGGAGAACTCATGCCCATCGACCAGCACGCAGACGCCCTCCTCGACGGCGTGTCGATCCGGAGTCTGCCGAAGGTGTCTCTGCACGACCACCTCGATGGCGGGGTGCGGCCGGCCACGATCATCGAGCTGGCGGACGAGATCGGGCTCGACGTGCCCGAGTCCGACGCCGACGACCTGGCCGACTGGTTCGCCGAGAAGAGCGATTCCGGGTCGCTCGTCGAGTACCTCAAGACCTTCGACCTGACGACGGCGGTCATGCAGACCCGCGAGGGGCTGACGCGCGTCGCGCGCGAGTTCGTCGAGGACCTCGCCGCCGACGGCGTGATCTACGGCGAGGTGCGCTGGGCGCCTGAGCAGCATCTGGCCGGCGGCCTGTCGCTCAACGAGGTCGTCGAGGCCGTACAGGAGGGCATCGAAGAGGGTGAGGATCTCGCCGAGAGCGGCGGGCGCGACATCCGCGTCGGCCAGCTGATCACCGCGATGCGTCACACCGACCGCTCGCTCGAGATCGCTCGGCTCGCGGTCGACTGGCGCGCTCGCGGTGCCGTCGGCTTCGACATCGCCGGTCCCGAGGACGGGTTCCCCGCCTCGAACCACCGTGCGGCGTTCGACTACCTCGCGTCGGAGTTCTTCCCGGCGACCGTGCACGCGGGCGAGGCGGCCGGTCTCGACTCGATCCGATCCGCGCTCATCGACGGGCGCGCCCTGCGCCTCGGCCACGGCGTGCGCATCGCCGAGGACCTCGAGGTCGTCTCGCGCGCGGGCGAGGAGGTGCTCGTGCAGTTCGGCGACCTCGCGCGCTGGGTGCGCGACCGCGAGATCCCGCTCGAGCTCTCGCCGTCCTCGAACCTGCAGACCGGCGCGGTCGAGCGCTGGGGCACCACGATCGAAGACCACCCGTTCGATCTGCTCTACCAGCTCGGATTCGCCGTCACCGTGAACGTCGACAACCGCACGATGAGCCGTACGTCGCTCACGCGCGAGCTCGCGCTGCTGGCCGAGACGTTCGAGTACAGCCTGGACGACCTCGAGGCCTTCCAGCTCAACGCCGCGGCCGGCGCCTTCCTGCCCGTCGAGGAGCGCGAGGAGCTGATCGAGCTCATCGCCGAGGGCTTCGGCGCCTGACCCGTGCCCGACCGGCCGGCCCGGCCGGTGCCGTAACTCCTCAGATTGGCCGGATTCCGCCGGTCTGACGGCGCAAGACCGGTCGAAACCGTCAACTTCTGAGGAGTTGTTGCGGCCGCGGCGGTCGGCCGCGTCCGCGACGGGAGACGCGCGGCCCGTGATCGAGCACGGCCTGGAGAGCGGTGCGGACCTCGTCGCGATGGAAGAAGATGTCCTCGGCGAGGATCCGGACGGTCGAGTATCCGAGGGCTGCGGCGGCCAGGTCTCGCCTCCGGTCCTTCTTCCGAGCCTCCCAGGACGAATGGAACTCCGTGCTGTCGCACTCGATGATCAGCCAGCCGTCGACCACGAAGTCGACCCTGCCGACTCCATGGATGACGACCTGGACCTCGAGGTGGCAACCGAGGGTGCGAAGCACAAGGCGCATCAGCGATTCGGAGCCCGCCTCGCTCCGGGCGTCGAGGAGGGGCCGCAGGGCCTGATGGCGGCGAGGGAGTCTCGCGAACACTCGCGCGAGGTCGGCTTCGTCGATGAATCCGAGATGCAGCGCGCTGTCGAGAGTGGCGATCGCCGCTCGGGGATCCTGGCACTTCACGGCTTGTGCGAGGGCTTCGACCCGGTTCGCGAGGAGCGCGTCGGGCGGAGCCTCCGACGCCCGCCAGTGACAGACGACCCCGTGCGGACGCTCGGGGAGCCTGCTGGCGCCGACGTCGACCTGCAGGTGGAGCGGAGGCGTCGCGAGCACGAAGACGCCGAGGTGCCGGAGCAGGGAGAGGCAGTCCAGCCTGCCGCCCAGCGTGCCCGCGCGGATCACCTCTTCGTGCACGTCGGCTGTGACATATCGCCCTCTGCGCAGGCGGATGAGCGTTCCGGCGGCGAGGGCACGATCGATCCCATCTCGCGTAAGGCCCGCCTGGTGAAGGGCAGCGCGGGTGATGAACGACGTCACGGCGGGACGGGATGCGGGCTGGGGCGACATCGCTCGATCCTCTTCCTCCTCCTTCGCCGCGGTCGTGCGGCCCCGAGATCGGTGGGCTACCGGGCGCGGTGGGCGTCGGGGGAGGAGGCGGTGCAGCCACGCGACCGATCGCGGCTGCACGAACTCCTCAGATCTGCGAGGTTCTCGGCATCCGGCGTCCTCGGATTGCCGCCAGAACGTCGAAACTGAGGAGTTGTGGCGGGCGGCCCTGTGAAGGGAGGCGCCGGCGGCGACCGGATGCCGCGGCTCAGCCCCGCGCGACGCCCGGGTGGGTCTCGAGGTAGGCGTCGAAGGCCTCGGCCGACGTCTTCGCGGGGACGAAGCCGAAGTCCCGCTTCAGCGCGTCGTTGGCGAGCACGGGACGGTAGCGCAGGAAGCCGACCTGCTCCGGGCCGTGGACGGTGAGGCGGAGTATGCGTCCTACCCGCAGGGCGAACGCGAGCAGGCCCGGCGGCACGGTGATCGTCGGCTTGCGCAGGCGCCGGGCGATCTCGTGCACGGTCATGCGCCCGTCGCCGGCGACGTTGTAGGTGCCGGCGGGGCCGTCGGTCGCGGCACGCGCCATCGCACCGGCGACATCGTCGACCCACACGAACACGAACGGGGAATCCGAGCCGCGGACGGCGAGGATGCGGCGGCCCGCCCACAGCGCCGTGATCTGGTTCTGCACCGTCGGGCCGAGGATCGTGCCGATCCGGAACACGACCTGCTCGAGTTCGGGATGCAGGCGCCGCGTCTCGGCGAGCATCTCCTCGACCAGCCGCTTGTGCCGCGCGTAGGGGAACTCGTCGTTGCCCCGAATCGGGTCGCTCTCGCGCAGCCATTCCGGGCTGTCGGGGTGATAGCCGTACGCGGCTCCCGATGACGAGACGACGAGGCGGCGCACCCCGGTCGCGACGCACGCGTCGACGATGTTGCGCGAGCCCTCGACATCGACCTGGTACTCGAGATCGTGATCGCGGCCCGGGTTCACGATGGCGGCGAGGTGAACGACCACGTCGATCCCGTGGCGCTCCAGCAGGGGAGCCAGCCCGGCGGGCCGGGTGACGTCGCAGTCGTCGTAGACGACTCCGTCGATCGGATGCTCCGGCCGGCGCACGTCGCCGGCGACGACCAGGTCCACACCGGGGTGGTCGACGAGTGCCGCCACGACGTGGGACCCGAGGAAGCCGGCGCCGCCCGTGACAAGGACGCGAGCGCTCATCGGGCCGGATCCTCGGCCGCACCGTCCGGCGTGCCCGGGGTTGCGGCATCCGTGACGCCACCCGCCCCGCGCGCGTGGCGCGACGCATCGCCCTTGGCGGATCCCGTGCGACGACGGGTGTGACGGGCCCACAGGGCGGCGACGATGAGCCCGGCGATGATGTCCCAGATGCCCCACCATCCGGCGACGATGGCCATGCCGCCGAGACCTCCGAAGAACGCGAACACCAGGCCGAGGCCCAGGCCGGCGTTTCGGATGCCGACCTCGAAGGTCATGGCCTTGCGCTCCCGCGTGCCGAGGCCGCCGACCACCGCCGTGCTGTAGCCGATGGCGAGCGCCACCGCATCGTGGATCGTCACCACGAGCACGATGATGCCGAGGAATGCGACGAAGTAGGCCCAGTTCCCGACGAGCGCCGCCACGATGAAGCCCACGAGCGCCAGCAGCGAGAACCACTTCACGAACGGCTGCACCTTCGCGGCGAACACGGGGAACCGGTGGCGGAGGAACAGACCGGCCGCGAACGGCAGTCCGATGATGAGGAAGATGTCCAGCAGCATCGCCCACGCATTGAGCTCGACGGCCTCGAGCAGCGTGCTCGCCGTGGGGTGCAGCGAGCCCCAGAACGCCACGCTCAGCGGCAGGGCGAAGATGTAGATCACGTTCGACACGGCCGTCATCGAGACCGACAGGGCGACGTTCCCGCCCGAGCGGTGCGTCAGCACCTGCGAGATGTTGCCGGGCGGGCAGCACGCGACGAGGATCATCCCCAGCGCCATCGACGGCGTCACCGGCAGGATGAGGGTCAGGCCGAAGGTCACGGCGGGCAGCACGATGAGCTGCGCGAGGATCGCGATGACGAACGGCTTCGGCTTGCGCAGCACGACCTTGAAGTCGTCGACGGTCGTGTCCAGAGCGATCCCGAACATGATCAGGCCCAGCACCACGTTGAGGATCACGAGCGTGCCCGGGTTGAAGTTGAGGGCGATGTCGTCGGGGTTCATGCCGTGACCTTCCGCTTCGCTCGACGGCGACGGATGCCTCGGCCCGAGGCATCCGGTGCATCCGGCGCGGCGTCGCGCAGCGAGGCCGTGGCTGTGCGGACCGCTCGCCGGTAGGCGTCCTTGTTGACGTAGTACGACATCCGCTCGAGCCCGAGGTAGTTGTAGCCACCGGTGAGGTCGGGCCAGGGCGACGTCGCGACCCGCCGGCGGAAGGCCGCCGCACGCTCGGGACGGCGCTCCCGTGCGGCGAGGTATTCCGCGACGAGCTCGGCCTGCTCGTAGCGTCCCTGCCAGCCGATGCCGGATGCCTCGATCATGCCCATCACGTACAGACCGTTGAAGGCGGGCGGGAAGATGTTGAGGAACAGCTTCGGCGACCAGCCGGTCCAGTTGAGCTCGTCGCGGGATACGAACGGGTAGTCCAGCGTGTAGCCGGTCGCCAGCAGCACGAGGTCGTACTCGCCGCTCGATCCGTCGCGGAAGTGCACGGTGCGACCGTCGAACCGGTCGATGTCGGAGCGGATGGCGAGATCGCCCTGTCCCAGGTGGTTGAGGATCAGCGTGTTGACGATCGGGTGGGACTCGTAGAGCTTGTAGTGCGGCTTCGGGAATCCGAAGCGCACCGGATCGCCGGTGAAGGCGCGGAGCACTCTGCGGTCGACGAACTGCTTGATGCGGGCGGGGAGGGGGCGTCCCTGGTTGAGGGTGTCGCTGGGCCTGCCGAACAGGTAGCGCGGCACGAAGTAGTAGCCACGGCGCACGCTCATGTCGACGGATGCCGCGTGGTGCACCGCGTCGACGGCGATGTCGCAGGCGGAGTTCCCCGCCCCGATGATGAGAACCCGCTTGCCGGTCAGCTGGGTCGCGCTCTTGTACGCGCTCGTATGGAGCAGCTCGCCGGTGAACTCGCCGCGGAACGCCGGGATGTTCGGCTCGGCGAGAGTGCCGTTGGCCAGGATCACCCCGTCGTAGCGCTGCTCGATCGGACCGTCGGGGCCGCTGGCGCGCAGCATCCATCCGCCGTCGTCACGGCGGACGAGTGCGGTCACCTTCGTGTCGAACCGGAAGCGCCGGGTGAGGGCGAAGCGATCGGCGAAGTCGCGGAAGTAGCGGACGAGTGTGCGATGGCCGGGGTAGTCGGCGGCGGTCTCCATCGGGAACTCCGCGAACTCCGTCGTCGTGCGCGACGAGATCAGGTGCGCGGATTCGTACATCGTGGATCGCGGATTCTCGATGTCCCACAGTCCGCCGACCCCGCGCGATGCCTCGTATCCGTCGAACTCGAGGCCGGCCTTCTGCAGGGCGCGCGCGGCCGACAGCCCGGACGGACCGGCGCCGATGATGGCATAGCGAGGCTCGCTCATTGGTCTCCCACACGTCGTCGTGGCGATCCGGCGATGCCGGTCCGGCGAAGAAACCCTACGGGTTACAGGGCGCTAACCGAAAGTCAGGGCGTGGCGAGCCCTTCCGCGAACCCGAGGAGGAGTGGCGTCAGGGCAGCGTCCATCGCGGCATCGTCGATCGTGGGTGTGCCGTCCCCCGCCTGCGGGCCGTAGTCGCCGAACGAGGCGTGGCTGGCGCCCTCGATGACCTGCATGTCGGCGTCGGCCGGCAGCAGGGGACGGGCGTCGGCGATCTTCTCCGGCGTCGAGAGCCCGTCTTCGGTGCCGGCGACGCTGAGCACCGCGAGGCCGGAGTCCGAGAGGTCGCTCGCGCAGTAGGAGCCGAGGAGCACGAGCGCATCGGCGTCACCGGCGAGCTGACACGCCCGCACCCCGCCGAGCGAGTGGCCGCCCACGGCCCACGTGTCCACGCCAGGCACCAGGTCGGTGAATGCCGACAGCGGCCGCAGGTCGAAGAAGGCCAGGTTGAGCCAGGGCTTGGTGATGACCACGGCCACGTCCCCGTCGGCGACCAGGCCGGCGAGGTTGTTCGCATAGGCCCACGGATCGACCTTCGCTCCGGGGATGAAGACGAGTCCGGTCTCGGGCTCGGTGCCCGCAGGCGACAGGATGATCGCGCCCGATGTGTCGGTGATCTCGATCGCAGGATCCGACCGCACGGCCGCCAGCGGCTCCGGTTCGGCCGCCATCACCCCGATCTGGCTCCACATCAGGATGCCGCCCACCGCGAGCACGAGGGCCGCGACGAGCGAGCCGAGGATCCACCACAGCACCCGCCGGCCGCGGCGTCGCCGGCGCGGGGGTCGGCCGGTGTCGGACGAAGCAGGCGACGAGGACGATGTCACCCCACGAGCGTAATCGCGCTCGTCAGACCCCGATCTCGGCCTGCTGGTCCGCGACGACGGCGACGATGCGGGCGAAGAGCGGATGCTCCGGGTCGAGGCCTGTCACCGTGGCGGTGAAGGTCGCGGCATCCTGCTCCCGCAGCATCCGCTGCAGGTCCACCGACTGGGGATCCTCGCCGTCGTCGAACGCGAGGGCGGCGCGCATCGCCTCGACGAGGGCGTTGACGCCGAGCCCGCGCTCGGCGGCTTCGGCGGCGGGCCCGACGAACCTCTCATGGCGTGAGAGCTTGCGCAGCGGCTGCCGCCCGACGCGCCAGACCGTGTCGGGCAGCGCGGCGTTGTGGAAGCGCCCGAGGATCGTCGCCCGGTACTGCGCGAGCTCGTCCGGGTCGAGGCCGTGCTTCGCGGTCAGGAGAGCCGAGGTCTCCTCGAGCGTGGCTTCGACGCTCGCGGCGATCTCGGGGTCGGCGAGGGCCGCCGCGATGGTGTCGATGCCTGCGCGGGCACCGAAGTACGCGGTCGTCGCGTGGCCGGTGTTGACGGTGAAGAGCTTGCGCTCGATGTAGGGAGCCAGGTCGTCGACGAAGTGGGCGCCTGGGATGTTCGGCGGATCGTCGCCGAACGGCGGGCGCTCGATCGCCCACTCGTAGAACGGCTCGACGGTCACGTCGACGCCTCCGCCCTCGGGCTGCGCCGGCACGATGCGGTCCACCGCCGTGTTCGCGAAGACGGCGTAAGCGCTGACCGCCTCCCACGCGTCGCCCGCGACGGCCTTCATCTCCTCGCGCAGCACGTCGGTGGCGTTGATCGCGTTCTCGCACGCCATGATCTGCAGCGGCGGTGCGGACGGGTCGCGGTGCCCGAGGCCTGCCACGATGTGCGGCGCCACGAACTTGAGGATCGTCGGGCCGACCGCGGTGGTGACCACGTTCGCCGTCGCGATCTCGTCGACGACCTGCTGCCCGTTCTCGGCGCTGTTGATGGCCCGGAACCCGGTCACCACGGTGTCGCGCCCGCCGTCGCCGACCTCGTGCACGGTGTAGCCGTCGACCGCGTTGATCGCGTCGACGAGGGGAGCGGCCACATCGGAGAACACGAGTTCGTAGCCGCCCTCGTGCAGCAGGAGCCCGACGAAGCCGCGCCCGATGTTGCCTGCCCCGAAGTGGACCGCCTTCATCAGACGCCCGCCGCCGACACGAGCTGGTACAGCTCCTCGGGTGTCTGAGCTTCCTTGAGGCGCTCGACCTCGTCCTCGTCGGAGAACAGGATCGCGATCTGCGACAGTATCTCGAGGTGCTCATCGCCCTTGCCGGCGATGCCGATGACGAACGTGACGGGCTCGCCGCCCCAGTCCACGCCGCCGTCGTAGCGGACGACCGACAGAGCGGACTCGAGAATCGCCGCCTTGGTCTCGTTGGTGCCGTGGGGGATGGCGAGCTCGTTGCCCATGTAGGTCGAAACGGTCTGCTCCCGCTGCTGCATCGCGTCGAAGTACGCGCTCGTCACGGCGCCCACCGCCTCGAGGATGTCGGCGGCCTCCTTCATGGCCTCCTCGCGTGTCGCGCTCCCGCTGTGGATGCGGACCTGACCGATGCTCAGAACGTCACGTGCCATTTCGATTGCCTTTCTGGTTGCCGGATGCCGCATCCGCGGTCTTCGTGCGAAGGCCACGGGGTCGGGGGCATCTCGCCGCCCGACCCCGCAGCTGTCTCAGCTGGTGCCGCGCCGCTTACACACCATCCTGGTGCTGGTCGCGGACCAGTTCCACGACCTCGTCGTACTTCGGCGAGTTCATGAAGTTGTCCACCGACACGTGCACCGCGTCCGGCGTCTGCTTGCGCGCCCGGTCGGTGAGCTGGTTCTGCGTGATGACCAGGTCGGCCGAGGCATCCAGGTTCGCAATCGCCTTGTTCACGACCGTGACGTCCTCGATGCCCGCCTTCTTGATCTTGTTGCGCAGCACGCTCGCGCCCATCGCCGACGAGCCCATCCCCGCGTCGCACGCGAACACGATGTTCTTCACGCGCTTGGTGGTGAGGACACCGCCGTCGGCGAGCCCTGCGGTCTCGGCCTCGGTCTCGAGCTTGTCGAGCGCCTCCTCGGCTTCGCGGATGGCTTCGCGGTCCTTACCGTCGGATGCGCGCAGCGCGTCCATCGCAGCAGAGGTCTTGCCCTTATTCGCCTCGGTCTGGGCGATCGCGGCGCCGAACATGTCCGCCTCGGCGAGAAGGTCGCGCTTGCGGGACGCCCGCAGGATGACGCCTGCGACCAGGAATGTCACGGTCGCTGCCAGGATCACGGAGAGGTACACGACGAGCAGGTTGCCCACTCCGCCAGCGGCGGGACTCACTGCGGCCGCCGTGACCGCGATGATGCTGCCCGGCGCAGCCGGGAAGGCCAGTCCCCCGTTGAGGAGCATGTTCGTGGTGACGCCCGTCGCGCCACCGGCGATCAGCGCCAGGATCGTCATCGGCTTGGCCAGCGCGTACGGGAAGTAGATCTCGTGGATTCCGCCGAAGAACTGGATGATGATCGCGCCCGGTGCCGATGCCCTCGCCGCACCGACCCCGAAGAACGTGAACGCGAGCAGCAGACCGAGGCCCGGTCCGGGGTTCGCCTCGATGAGGAAGAGGATCGACTTGCCGGTCTCCGTCGCCTGCTCGATGCCGAGAGGCGTGAAGACGCCGTGGTTGATGGCGTTGTTGAGGAACAGCACCTTCGCGGGCTCGACGATGATCGACACAAGGGGCAGCAGGTTGTAGGCGACCAGCCATCCGACCGCTGCGCCCAGCACATCGCTGAACCACAGGATCGCCGGCCCGAAGACGAAGAAACCGACGATCGCGAGGATCATGCCGAGGATGCCGGCCGAGAAGTTGTTGACGAGCATCTCGAAGCCGGGCTTGATCTTGCCGTCCCACAGCTTGTCCATCTGCTTGGTGACCCATGCCGCGAACGGAGCCATGATCATCGCGCCGAGGAACATCGGAATGTTCGTACCGACGATCACACCCATCGTCGCGATCGTCGCAACGACGCCGCCGCGCTCGCCGTAGACCATGCGGCCTCCGGTGTTCGCAATGAGGAGCGGGAGCAGGTAGGTGATCATCGGGCCCACCAGGCCGACGAACCTGTTGTAGGGATCGCCGTTCTCGTCGAGCGCGATCGCGGTCATCGCTCCCGGCCAGTTGATCACGTCCGCGTTGCCGAATCCGCCGAGGAGCGGGGCGACCGGTGTCCACCAGCCGAGCCATCCCACGGCGATGAACAGCATGGTGATGAAGCCCCAGGCGATGAACGCCGCGATGTTGGGCATGATCATGCCCGAGAGGAACGTGCCGAAGCGCTGGACCGCGACGCGCGCGCCCCCCGGCTTCTTCACGTTGGCAGACGACGATGTCATGGCTGTGTCTCCTTGCTGGTTGGGGTTGCGGCCTGCTGGGCCGCGGTTCGGGCGGATGCCGCGTCATTCGCGGCGAGGGCAGCCTGCGCGATCTCCCGCGCGTCGTCGAGGCTGTGCTGGAGGAGGGTGGCCCTCACATCGGCGATCGCCGTGGGAGCCATGGACAGGCTCGTGGCGCCGAGGCCCACGAGCACGACGGCGAGGAGAGGGTCCGCTGCCGCCTCACCGCAGATGCCCACCGGCTTGCGGTTGATGCGGCCGGCGTCGCCGACCTCGCGGATGAGCCGCAGCACCGCGGGGTGCCACGGGTCCTGGAACGCGGCGACCGAGCCGAGCAGGCGGTCGGCGGCCATCGTGTACTGCGTGAGGTCGTTCGTGCCGATCGACGCGAAGTCGGCGAAGCCGAGGATGCGGTCGGCCAGCAGCGCCGAAGACGGCACCTCGACCATGACTCCGGCGGTCTTGATGCCGTAGTCGCGGGCGAGTTCGGTGAAGTACGTCGCCTCCTCGACGGTTGCGACCATCGGCGCCATGACCCACAGGTCGGCGTCGGTCGCGGCATCCGCTTCGGCCAGCGCCGTGAGCTGCTCGCGCAGGATGTCCTCGCTGGCGCGCAGTGCGCGGATGCCGCGGAGGCCGAGCGCGGGATTCTCCTCGTGCGCGTCATTGAGGAACGCCAGCGGCTTGTCGGCGCCGGCGTCGAGCACGCGCACGACGACCTTCTTGCCGGGGAACGCGGCCAGCAGCTTCGTGTACGACTCGCGCTGCTGCTCCACGGTCGGCGCCTGGCTCGAGCTGAGGAAGAGGAACTCGGTGCGGAACAGGCCCACGCCCTCGGCGCCGAGGGCGACCGCGTCGGCTGCTCCGTCGGGGTTGCCGAGGTTGGCCAGCAGGGGGATCGGCGTACCGTCCGCCAGTGCGCCGTCGGTGATCGGCGCACTGGTCGCCGCGGCGCGGTCGGCCGCACGGTTGCGCGCGCGGTCGAGCTCCTCGTCGGTCGGCTCGGTCGTGACCACGCCGGCGGCGGCATCCACGATCAC
>NZ_JAYRDE010000022.1:0-31932 GCF_041909575.1 Microbacterium sp.
TCGTCTTCCTCGGCATCCGGCTGGCGCCGGACCGCCTGCGTCCGCGCCGCCGAAACGACGCAGGGGCGGCTGCCGCGGCATCCGCCCCCTCCCCGACCGGTGTCGAACGCGTCAGTCCTGCTGCAGAGCGCCCTGCAGGTCGAGCGTGATCGTGATGTCCTTGCCGACGAGCACGCCGCCCGTCTCGAGCGCGGCGTTCCAGGTGAGGCCGAAGTCCTCGCGGTTCACGACCGTCTTGGCGGTCGCGCCGGCCTTGTAGTTGCCCCACGGGTCGGTGCCGAAGCCGCCGAACTCGAAGTCGAAGGTGACCGGCTTGGTGACGCCGCGGATCGTGAGATCGCCGTCGACGAGGAAGTCGCCGTCCTCGATGCGCGTGCGCGTGGAGACGAACTCCATCGTGGGGTGGTTCTCGACGTCGAAGAAGTCGGCCGAGCGCAGGTGGTTGTCGCGGCCCTCGTCCTTCGTGTCCACCGAGGACACGTCGACGCTCGCCTCGACGGTGGCCTCGAGCGGGTTCTCGGGGGCGACGAGCGTCGCGCTCTTCATCCCGAACGTGCCGCGCACCTTCGAGATCATCATGTGCCGGACGCTGAACGTCACCTCGCTGTGCGCGGGGTCGAGCACCCAGGTGCCCGCCTTGTAGCCGGGAACGTCGATCGTCGTGGAGTCGGTCATGGTCTTCCTTCGTCTGGGGAGTGCCGCGGAGCCGCGCGCACCTCCACTCCAACAGCGGGCGGTGCGGGTTCTATTCCCGTGAATGCAAACGTCGGTGTCGGCGGCTGATCCGCCCCTCATCGGCTCGATCGGTCAGCCGACACGGCACAGCTGAGCCGACGCCCTCGGAGACGAGAAGAGGGGCGGATGCCGCAGCATCCGCCCCTCTGGAACCGTGAACGGGAGCCGGTCAGCCCACCGCGATGAGGTCGATGATGAAGACCAGCGTCTTGCCGCCGAGGAAGTGACCGCCGGCGGGGCCGTAGGCGAGGTGCGGCGGGATGACGAGCTCTCGGCGGCCGCCCTCCTTCATTCCGGGGATGCCGTCCTGCCAGCCCTGGATGAGGCCGCGCAGCGGGAACTGGATGCTCTCGCCGCGGTTCCACGAGGAGTCGAACTCCTCGCCGGACTCGTACTCGACGCCGGCGTAGTGCACGGTCACGGTGTCGCCGGGCTTCGCCTCGGCGCCGTCGCCCACGATGATGTCGCGGATCACGAGCTCGGTCGGGGCCGGGCCCTCGGGGGCGTCGAACTCGGGCTTGGTGCGGTCGTCAGTCATGATTCCATCCAACCGGAGCGGGTCGCCCGGGTCAACGTGACAAGACTCAGCGCTCGGTGTCGCGGCGATGCCTGCGAAACAACCGAGCGCTGAGTTGACCTGCTGACAGGATGCCGGGGCGGGCGCGAGGGTGTCAAGACCCCGGCGGACGCACCACCCGCCCTACGGAGCGAACAGTGCCGCGCGCGCAGACACCGCTCGCTGCAGGAGCACCCGCTCGTCCTCGGCGGCGTTCGGATCGCGTCCGGTGATCGCGCGCTGACGGGCGGCGGCCAGGGACGTGGCATCCGCGATGAAGCCCTTCATCAGCGCCGTCCGGTCTCCGCGCAGCGTCGCCGCCCACTTCAGGCCCGCTCGGCGGCCCGCGCCGGTCGCGAGCATGTCGGCCTCCTGCGCCGTGAACCAGCCGGCGTCGGCGTACTCGCCGAGGCGGCGGCGCGTGAGCCGCGACTCCTCCCGGCGCAGCGCGATGATGCCCAGGATGAAGCCCACGAAGAGCGGCACCTGCAGGGTGAGATAGAGACCCCAGAAATCGCCGAGGACGGCGGAGGCGTTCCAGATCGCGTGCAGGATCGTCGCGCCGATCATGCCGACGATCCACGGTCCGAGCGCGCGACCCGCGTGGGCGCCCCGGCGCGCCGCCAGTCCCAGAGCGAACCCCGTGACGCTCGTGAACATGACGTGCGCGAAGGGCGAGAGGATGCCGCGCATGAAGAAGGTCACGGTCGTGTCGGCGGCGCCGCCCTCGAGGAAGCTGATCGCGAAGTACTGGATGTTCTCGGTGAACGCGAACCCGGCGCCCACAAGGGCGCCGTAGACGATCCCGTCCACCGGCCCGTCGAAGGCTCTCCGGCCCACGAGGAAGATGATGTAGACCCCCAGGCCCTTGCCGAACTCCTCCACGATCGGCGCCTGGATGATGGCCGAGACCGCTTCGGCCTCGGGCGTCGTCGCGGAGCCGAGGACCATGCTCAGCAGCAGGTCGACGCCGAGCGCGATGCCGACCGCGGCGATCGCGCCCCACGCCACCGCGAAGATCACCAGGCTGCGGGGCTCGGGCTCCCAGCGGTCCACGATCCGCACCGCGAGCATCACGCCCGCGAGCGGGATCAGCGCGAGCACCATCCCGATGAGGGATGCCGCCGGGCCGATCGCGTTGAGGAAGTAGCCGACGAGCGCGATGAGGACGACCACCAGGATGCCCGCGATCCACACCGGCGCCGTGCGGCCACGGCGTGCCGGCACGGGCATCGCGGCCGGTGAGACCGTCGCGGCGGGGATGAGGGCGGGGGCGGCATGCCGCGGCTGCGCCAGAGCGGACGGGAAGGCGGGAGGAACCAGCGATGGCCGGGGGTCGCCCTGCGCGTGCGTCATGCGCTCAGCCTATGACCGGCGGACGCCTCCGACGGCGACGCCCACGGCCGGTAGGTTGGAGGCATGCGCTTCGCCCATGTGATCCGGCCTGGCCAGGGCGACCCCCGCCTCGTTCTCGTTGAGGGCGAAGACGCCGTGTTCGTCGACGAGCTCTTCGAGGGCGCGCCGAGCCGGCTGGAGCAGCTCATCGCCGGCGGCGACGAGCTGCTCGCCCGGGTCCGCGCGTCAGCGGACGGCGGGACGCGGCATCCGCTCGCCGGCCACCGGTTCGCCTCCGCGCTGCTGGAGCCTCCCGTCATCCTCGCGATCGGCCTGAACTACGCGGCCCACTCCAGCGAGCTCGGGCTCAAGACGGACTCGACCCCGACGGTGTTCGCCCTCTGGCCGAACTCCCTCACCGCCCACGACGCGACGACGACCTGGCCGCGCTGGCTGAGCGAGTCGGTCGACTACGAGGCGGAGCTCGGCGTGATCATCGGCGCACCGGCCCGCGACGTGACGCCCGAGGACGCCCTCGATCACGTGTGGGGCTACACCGTGGTCAACGACATCACCGCGCGCGACATCCAGTACTCCGAGGCGCAGTGGTCGCGCTGCAAGTCCTTCGACGGCTTCACCCCGACAGGGCCCTTCGTCGTGACGCGCGACGAGGTGCCCGATCCGCAGGACCTGCACATCTGGACGGTGCTCGACGGCCACACGATGCAGGATGCCTCGACCGGCCAGATGGTGCGGCCCGTGGCCACGCTCATCTCGCACTTGTCGAAGTCGGCCACTCTTCTTCCCGGAACGCTCATCTCGACCGGCTCCCCCGGCGGCGCCGGGTACTCGCGCGATCCGCAGGTGTTCCTGCGCGACCGGTCGACGGTCACCGTCGGGATCGACGGCATCGGCGAGCTCACGACCCACTGCCGCATCGTCGGCTGACGAACGGACGACGGCGGCACCCCCGGAGGGATGCCGCCGTCGTGGCGTCAGTTCGCTCAGCGGTTGGCGTTCGAGCAGTCCACGGTCAGGCCGCGCACCTCGACGGTCCCCTCGAAGCCGACGGCCTGACAGGCCTGCACGACTTCGGAGGAATACGTGATGAGCGGGATCACGACCGCGAAGAAGAGGATCGCGCCGAGCACCATCAGCACGACGCTGATGATGACGGCCGCCACCGCCCAGCCGTTCTTCGCGCCGGCCTTGCGGCTCTGCACGAGGGCGATGATCCCGAGGATCAGGGCGATGAGCTGAACGAAGAACGACAGGATGAACGCGATGATGCCCATCGTCCGCCCGGGCACCGGCGCGTCGGCCGGCGGGGCGTAGGACGGCGGCGGCGCCGACGCGTACTGGGGGGCGCCGCCGTACTGCGGCTGCGCCTGGGGCGCGCCGGTCGGCGGCTGGCCGTAGGCCGGTGGTGCCGGCGGGACGCTCGACGGCGGATCGTTGGGATTCTGCGGATCGGTCATGCCATTCCTCTCGCGTGGGGCTGTGCACGACCGTAGCGGGCCGCGGCGGGACCAGGCAATCACCCGGCCCGCGCGGCGCGTCGCGGCTCAGATCTGCGGATCGTCGACAGGCGTGTCCTCGGCGGGCACGACGACCGGGATCGCGGCCGTGATGGCCTCCAGACCCGACAGGCGCGCGGGCGAGAGCTGCTTGGTGACCTCATCGCGTGACATCAGTCCCGCCTCGACGACGAGGTCGGCCACGTTGCGGCCCGTGAGGAGGGCGGTCTTGGCGAGCGCGGCAGCGGCGGCGTAGCCGATGAACGGGGTGAGGGCGGTGATCACGCCGACGGAGGCCCCGACCATCGCGCCGAGCCGCTCGCGGTTGGCCGTGATCCCCTCGACGCAGTTCACGCGGAGGGTGTGCATGCCGCGGCGCATCCAGGTGATCGACTGGAAGATCGAGTGGGCGATCACCGGCTCGAAGGCGTTGAGCTGCAGCTGACCGCCCTCGACGGCCATCGTGACCGTGAGATCGGCGCCGGCGACGGCGAACGCGACCTGGTTCACGACCTCGGGGATGACCGGGTTCACCTTGCCGGGCATGATGCTCGATCCCGCCTGGCGGGCCGGCAGGTTGATCTCGCCGAGCCCCGCCTGCGGGCCCGACGACAGCAGTCGCAGGTCGTTGCAGATCTTCGAGAGCTTGATGGCGTTGCGCTTGAGCGACGACGAGAACGACATGAAGGCGCCGGTGTCGCTGGTCGACTCGACGAGGTCGGTGGCCAGGTCCAGGTCGAGCCCCGTGATCTCTCGCAGGTGGGCGAGGACCGACTTGCCGTAGTCGGGGTGGGTCGTGATGCCCGTGCCGATCGCCGTCGCCCCCATGTTGATCTCGTAGAGCAGATAGGCGTTCTCGTTGAGGCGGCTGTAGTCCTCGCCGAGCGTCGTGGCGAAGCCGTGGAACTCCTGGCCGAGCGTCATCGGCACGGCGTCCTGCAGCTGGGTGCGCCCGACCTTCAGCACGTCGTGGAACTCGACCGCCTTGGCGAGGAACGCCCGGCGCAGCAGATCGAGCTCCTCCAGCAGGGTGCGAAGGTCGAGCCCCAGGCCCACCTTGATCGCCGTCGGATACACGTCGTTCGTGGACTGGCTGCGGTTCGTGTGGTCGATCGGAGACAGGAACGCGTAGTCGCCCTTCTCGCGGCCGGCGAGCTCGAGCGCGATGTTGGTGATGACCTCGTTCGCGTTCATGTTCGTCGACGTCCCGGCGCCGCCCTGGATGACCCCGACGACGAACTGGTCGTGGTACTGCCCGTCGATCACGAGCTGGGCGGCGCGATCGATGAGGTCGGCCTTCTGCGCACTCAGCACGCCGATGTCGCGGTTGGCACGGGCCGAGGCCTGCTTGACCATCGCGAGCGCACGGACGAGGTCCTTGTAGACCGAGATGGGCCGCTTCGAGATCGGGAAGTTCTCCAGGGCCCGGGCGGTGTGGATGCCCCAGTAGGCGTCGGCGGGGATCTCGAGCGATCCGAGGGAGTCGGTTTCAGTGCGGGTGCGCGTCATTGCGTCCAGGGCCATGGTGGGTTCCTCGTGGGTCGGTCACGGCGGTGTGGGATGCCTCAACCCTACGCGGGGAGCGCTGCACGCACCGGTGTACGCCCGGTACAGCGGCTCCGCGGCCCTGTACAGCGCGTCTATCGCGGAGGCTTGCGCGAGAAGGCCTCGAGCCGCTCCGCCGGCGTGAGGCGCGACATCCGCTGCACCCACTCCGCCGAGAAGAAGTCGCCCGTCGGCGCATCCACGACGGGCACGACGGCGTGGGTGATCGTGTCGTCGTAGACGTGCACGAGATGGAACGACTGGCCGGCGTCCATGCCGTTCACCTCGACCGCCGGGCGGGCGAGGTTCATCGTGTAGCAGGTCGCCGCCGCGACGCTGACGGGCACCCCCGCGAAGGTGCCGCTGGTCGAGTAGTGGAGGTGGCCCGCCAGGATCGCCCGCACGTCGGTCCCGGCGATCACGTCGGCGAGGCGGCCCTGGTCGCGCAGCTCGAGGATGTCGAAGAGCGGCACGTGGGACGGCAGCGGGGGGTGGTGCAGCGCGAGCAGGGTGCCCAGGGGCGCCGGCGCCGAGAGCACGCCGGCCAGCCACTCGAGCTGTGCGGCGTCGAGGTCGCCGTGATGCCAGCCCGGCACGGTCGAGTCGAGCGCGACGACGCGCAGGCCGTCGAGGTCCCACACGCCCGTCACGGGCTCCTCGGTCGGCGGGAGGCCGAGCAGGTCGCGACGCAGCGCGGGGCGCTCGTCGTGATTGCCCGCGACCCAGACGACCGGCGCGTCCAGGCGCGCGGCGACGGGCTCGACGGCCTCGCGCAGCAGCGCGTAGGCCTCGGGCTCCCCGAGATCGGTGAGGTCGCCGGTGAACACGATGGCGTCGGGGCGGATGCCGGTCGCCTCGGCCGCCTCGAGGGTGCGGCGCAGGTTCGCCGCCGTGTCGAATCTGCCGGCGAGCGGACGATTGGCGGCGAGGAGGTGGGTGTCGCTGAGATGCAGGATCGTGCGCCGGGCGGGCGGGTACTGACCGAAGGAGACGGATGCCGCCTCCCCCGCGCGTGCGGACGGCGAGGGCGTCGGGCCGACGGCGTCAGAGGAAGGCGTGGCGACCATGCCCACAGCCTACGGCCGGCCACCGACCGGCGACGGCGGGCTCAGTGGTTGAAGACGATGAGCAGCAGGCCGGCGAGCACCGCCGCCCCCGCGACGCCGAACGAGAGATACGCGCCGACGAGCGCCACCCGCTTCTGCGCGTCGGTGAGAGGGCTCTTCTTGGCGGCCTTCGCGGCCGCCTTCTCGGCGCGGCGCGCCTCCTTCTCGGAGATCACCGTGATCGCGTCGGTGAACTCGGCCGGCGCGACGACGGGAGCCCGGCCGGCGCGTACGAGCAGCCGCAGGCCGGTCGCGTAGGCGGTGACGACGATCGTCGCGGAGATGAACGCCGCGAGGAAGACCTGCACGAACGCGAGCCAGTTGATCACGATCATGCGGCGCCTCCGTCCTTCGGGCCGCCCGCAGATCGCTCGGCGGACTTCGCCCTCTGCGCCGCCGCCTCGCTGGCGGTCACGCGGCGCGCCTCCTCGCGCGCGAGCGAGCGCTGGCGGCGCGTGGGCGGCGGATTGCGCTTCACCTTCACGGCCTTGCCCGAATCGGCGACCTCGCTCATCGCGTTCGCGGCATTGACCTCGTCGCGGCGTGAGCGCCAGAACAGCCCCAGGATGATCACGACGGCGATCACCGCGTCGATCAGGATGCCCCAGAAGCCGAACCACACGACCAGCAGAGCGGCGAGCGCGCCGACGCCGCCGGCTGCCGGGAGCGTGAGGAGCCAGCCGACCATGATCCGGCCGGCCGTGCGCCAGCGGACCGTGGCGCCGCGGCGCCCCAGACCCGAGCCGATCACCGACCCCGACGCCACCTGCGTCGTCGACAGGGCGAAGCCCAGCGCGCTCGAGGCCAGGATCGTCGACGCCGTCGAGCTCTCCGCAGCGAAGCCCTGCGCGGGCTTCACCTCGGTCAGGCCCTTGCCGAGGGTGCGGATGATGCGCCACCCGCCCATGTATGTGCCGAGGGCGATCGTCACGGCGCACGCGACGATGACCCACAGCTGAGGCTCGTCGCTGGTCTGCAGGCCGACGGTGATGAGGAGCAGCGTGATGACGCCCATCGTCTTCTGGGCGTCGTTCGTGCCGTGTGCGAGGGCGACGAGCGAGGACGTGAAGATCTGCCCGACGCGGAAGCCGTCGCGGCCGTCGGGCTTGCTGTCGTAGCGGCGCGTGATGGCGTAGGCCACCTTGGTGGCAGTGAAGGCGATGATGCCCGCCGTGAGCGGAGCGATGACGGCCGGGAGGATCACCTTGGAGACGACGACGCTGAAGTTCACGGCCGAGGCGCCGACGCCGACGATCGTGGCGCCGATGAGGCCGCCGAACAGTGCGTGCGAGGAGCTCGACGGGAGGCCCAGGAGCCACGTGATCATGTTCCACGTGATCGCGCCTATCAGCCCGGCGAAGATCACCGCCGGGAGGATCGCGGAGGAGATGTCGCCCTCGTTGATGATCCCGCCGGAGATCGTCTTGGCGACCTCGGTCGACAGGAAGGCGCCGACCAGGTTGAGCACGGCGGCGAGGAGCACCGCCACCTTGGGCTTGAGCGCGCCGGTCGCGATGGGCGTCGCCATCGCGTTCGCGGTGTCGTGGAACCCGTTGGTGAAGTCGAAGAACAGCGCCAGTGCGATCGTCAGCACGACGACGATGAGGGTTGCGGTTTCCACCGTTCGCTTTCCGTAAGGGGATGTGGAGAGAGTGCCGACGGGATCGGCGTGACGAACGAACAGTTCACCGTGAGTTCAGGAACCGGCAACCGGCCAGAAAGAATCCTTACACCGCCCAGCCCCGCGGTCAACTCGGAGGGGGCTGTGGAACCGGCGTCCGCGCACGCCGCGGCGCGGCTAGCGTGGGAGGGTGACCGTTCACGACGCCTCCGCCGCAGCATCCGCCCCCGTCGCCGCCCCTCGCCCCGTCATCCGCAGCCACCACGGCGACGATGTCGAGGACCGCTACGAGTGGTTCCGCGAGAAGGAGGACGCCGCCGTCCTCGCCCACCTCGAGGCCGAGAACGCCTACACCCAGCAGCGGACCGCCCACCTCGACGGGCTGCGCGCCGAGATCTTCGACGAGATCAAGGGGCGCACGCTCGAGACCGACCTCTCGGTCCCCACGCGCCGCGGCGACTGGTGGTACTACGGCCGCACGCTCGAGGGGAAGCAGTACGGCATCCAGTGCCGCGCACCGCTCGCCTCGCCCGACGACTGGACGCCGCCGGACCTCTCCCCCGACGTCGACGTCCCGGGCGAGCAGATCCTGCTCGACGGGAACGTCGAGGCCGAGGGGCACGAGTTCTTCTCGCTCGGCAGCTTCGAGATCTCCACCGACGGCACCCTCATGCTCTACGGCGTCGACGTCGCCGGCGACGAGCGCTACACGGTCCGGGTGCGCGATGTCGTGACCGGCGAGCAGCTCCCCGACGAGATCCCCGACACGTTCGCCGGCGCGACGTTCTCGCCCGACGGCCGCTTCATCGTCTACACCACCGTGGACGACGCCTGGCGACCCGACACCGTGTGGCTGCACGAGCTGGGAACCCCCGTCAGCAGCGATGCGAAGCTCTTCCACGAGCCCGACGAGCGGTACTGGGTCGGGGCGGGCTTCACCCGCAGCGACCGCTTCCTCATGATCGAGGTCGGGTCGTCCATCACCTCCGAGGAGTGGCTGGTGGATGCCGGCGACCTGCGCGCCGAGCCTCGCGTCGTGTGGCCGAGGGAAGAGGGGGTCGAGTACGAGTCGTCCCACGCCGTGATCGACGGCGAGGACGTGCTCTTCGTGCTCCACAACGACGGCGCCCTGGACTTCGAGCTCGTGCGGGTCGCGGCATCCGACCCCACCGGCGAGCGCACGGTCGTCATCCCCCACCGTGCCGGTCACCGGCTGCTGGGCGTGTCGACGTTCCGCGACTGGGGCGTGGTGGGCTATCGCCGCGACGGTCTCCCTCGGCTGGGGCTGCTCGACTACGCGACCGGCGCGGTGGACGAGCTCGAGTTCGACGAGCCGCTCTACTCCGTCGGGTCCGGAGGCAACCCCGAGTGGGCGCCGCCGCTGCTGCGCATCGGGTACGGCTCGTTCACGACGCCGGGCACGGTCTACGACTACTCCATCGCCAGCGGCGAGCTGCTGCTGCGCAAGCGTCAGCCCGTGCTGGGAGGGTACGACCCCGCGGACTACGCGCAGGCTCGCGTCTGGGCCACCGCCCAGGACGGCACGCAGGTCCCGATCTCGCTGGTGTGGAAGCGCTCGTTCGGCGAGGCGGGATCCGAGCCGCGGCCGCTGCACCTGTACGGGTACGGATCGTACGAGCACTCGATCGAGCCGGGGTTCTCCGTGCCGCGGCTCTCGGAGCTCGACCGCGGCGTGATCTTCGCGGTCGCGCACGTCCGCGGCGGCGGCGAGATGGGCCGGCAGTGGTACGAGGACGGCAAGCTCCAGCGCAAGCGCAATACGTTCACGGACTTCGTCGACTGCGCCCGGCACCTCGTGGACTCCGGCTACACCACGCCCGACCGGATGGTGGCCGAGGGCGGCTCGGCCGGCGGCCTGCTGATGGGCGCGGTGGCCAACCTCGCGCCGGAGCTGTTCGCGGGCATCCTGGCCGACGTTCCCTTCGTGGACGCGCTCACCACGATCCTCGACCCGTCGCTCCCCCTCACCGTGATCGAGTGGGACGAGTGGGGCGATCCCCTGCACAACCCCGACGTGTACGCCTACATGAAGTCCTACTCGCCCTACGAGAACGTGCGGACGGATGCCTCGTACCCCCGCATCCTCGCCGTCACGTCCCTCAACGACACCCGCGTGCTGTACGTCGAGCCGGCGAAGTGGGTCGCGCGCCTGCGCGAGGTCGGCGCCGACGCGCTGCTCAAGTGCGAGATGGTGGCCGGTCACGGCGGCGTCTCGGGCCGGTACAACGCCTGGCGCGAGCGGGCGTTCGAGTTGGCCTGGCTGCTCGACGTGCTCGGCGTCGCCGACTGAGGCCGACCCGGCGGCGCGCCCCGTGCCGAGGCATCCGCCCGCCCTCCTGCCGCCCGCCCGTATCGCCGAGTCACCGGATCCGCGTCGAGATGCCGGGCATGGTCCCGGGATTCGCCGCAGATCCGGTGATTCGGGATGCCGGGAGGGATCGCGCGTTCGTGCCGATCGTCGCGAGCATCGCGGCCTGCACGGGCCGCACTCGGCGAAGGCCGGCCCCGGCGAGCTTGCGGTCGAGCGGGGCGACCCGCATCGTGTCCGCCCAGTCCCACCGCCCGAACCCCTTCACCTGACGACGCAACCGGTCCTCGCGCCTCTTCTCGGCGATCAGCTTCGCCCTGGATGCTTCGACGTCGCTCGCGTCGTACTTCCCGTAGCCGTCGGACTCGCCGATCACGCGCCCGGACCGCCAGAAGAAGTCGACCCGGTCTGTGAAGCCCTCTGCACTGAACTCGACCTGCAGCTCGGGGTGCTCGTAGCCGAGCCACTCGATGACCGCGCGGCTCACCGATTCGCCGACCGATTCCGCTCTCGTGGTCGCCCTATCACCCACCCAGTCGAGCTGGCGGACGCCGCGGCGACTCACCTGCGAACGACCGAGCGCGCCGAAGTCGAGGAGCGCGCCCGTGGTGCGCACGGCCGCGTCGGCGACGGCGAGTGCGAACGCCGGTGGGAGGACTCGACAGAGATCGAGTGCCGTATCGACGACCGAGGTCACCCCCAGGCCCTCGAAGACCTGGACGGCGCGGGGCTGACGGGACGCGTGGACCACGACATCCCCTTCACGCCCCGCGTGCATCCCCGCGGCCAGCAGGTGCACGTCGAGCGGCTCGCCGAACACCGGAAGGCCGCGCAGAGCAGCCGCTGACTCCAGGCAGAAGGTCGGCGCGCTCCAGGTCCGAGCGACGGCGTGGACGCGGACGAGGTATCGCGTCCACGGCGGGAGCGGCATCCACTCCGCTGCCCGCACGTACACCCCAGCACGGACCCGCACCAGTTCGCGTTGCCGGTCGAGGCGCCGCACAACCGACGGCTGTTCGCGGACGAGATAGAGCGGGATGGGCGATTGTTCGATCACGCCTCCACGCTCGCCGAGCGCACCCCCGCCTGCCGGTCAGGAGGCGGCATCCGTGGAGACGTCGCTCCCAGCGTCTCCTTGGGAGGAGCCGCTGTCCGTGCGGTGCACCGAGACCCGGGATCGCGGCCGAAACCGTGGGCGACGCCCGGTATCTCGGCCAGAATCCAGTGATTCGGCGGGCGGATCCCGCGACGCGCCGCGGACGGATGCCTCGGCCGAGGCATCCGCCGGGCTCAGCCGAAGAGGGCTGCGGCCTCTTCGTAGCGGTTGAGGGGGACGGGGTTGAGCTCGCCCAGGGCCTCCTCGAACGGCACGCGCACGATGTCGGTGCCGCGCATCGCCACCATCTGCCCCCACGAGCCGTCGACGACGGCGTCGGCCGCGTGCAGGCCCAGGCGCGTCGCGAGGACGCGGTCGAAGCCCGAGGGCGAGCCGCCGCGCTGGATGTGGCCGAGGACCGTCGAGCGGGTCTCGATGCCGGTGATCCGCTCGATCTCAGGTGCGAGCACCTCGCTGATGCCTCCGAGGCGCGGACGGTTGAAGGCATCCAGCCCCTTGTCGGAGAACGCCTCGTCCTGGCCCTTGAGCTTGAAGCCCTCCGACACGACGATGAGCGGCGCACGGCCGCGGTCGTGGGCACGCGAGACCAGGTCGCAGATTTCATCGATCGACATCGGCACCTCGGGGATGCAGATCGCGTGCGCTCCCGCCGCCATCCCGGCGTGCAGGGCGATCCATCCGACGTGGCGCCCCATGACCTCGGCCACCATGCAGCGCTGGTGCGAGTCGCCGGTGGTGCGCAGGCGGTCCATCGCGTCGGTGGCGATGTTGACGGCCGTGTCGAAGCCGAACGAGTAGTCCGTCGCACGCAGGTCGTTGTCGATGGTCTTCGGCACCCCGAGGACATTGATGCCGTCGTTCGCCAGCCGGTTCGCCGCAGCCAGGGTGCCTTCGCCGCCGATGGCGATGATCCCGTCGATGCGGTGACCGTACATGGTCTTGGCGATGTTCTCGGCCCCGCCGCGGGGTCCCTCGTAGGGGTTGGTGCGCGAGGTGCCGAGGATCGTGCCCCCGACCTTCGACAGCCCCTTCACCTCGTGGCGCGTGAGCGGGAAGAAGTCGCCGTCCACCACCCCGCGCCAGCCGTCGCGGATGCCGACGAACTCCAGGTCGTACGAGGTCGTCCCCTTGAGCACGACCCCGCGGATGACCGCGTTGAGTCCGGGGCAGTCGCCGCCGCTGGTCAGGATGCCGATCTTCATAGCTGTGGTCCTCGCTGTCGGGTGAAGAGGGTCGGCGACGCTGCCTCACCCGACATTAGTGCCCGGATGCCGCGGCCTGCCACACGAGCGGACCCTCGCCGCGGCTCACGCCGCGCCGAGCGCCCGACGCGTCAGGTGCATGAGCGCCGACAGCTGCACGGAGTCGCTCGACTGCGGGTCGACGGCCTCGCCGTCGAGCGCGCGGGCGGCCAGCCCCTGCTTGGAGTCGATGAGCTCGGCGATCTTGGTGTCGATCGTGTGCGCCGCGATGATGCGCCACGCGGTCACCGGCTCGTCCTGGCCGATGCGGTGCACGCGGTCGATCGCCTGCGTCTGCTCGGCGGCGGTCCACGACAGCTCGGCCAGCACGACGTTGGAGGCGGCCTGCATGTTGAGGCCGACACCGGCCGCCGTCAGCGAGCAGACCGCGATCCCCACGCCGGCGTCGTTGTTGAAGTCGTCGATCGCCTGCTGGCGGGCGGGCGTGGTCTGGTCGCCGCGGATGGAGACCGTGCGCAGCCCGGCGCCCGCGAAGTGCGCCTCGGCGGCGTCCATGACGTCGATGTGCTTGGCGAAGAACACGACCTTGCCGACCGAGCGCTGCAGCTGCACGGCGTAGTCCGCCGCCAGGAGCGCCTTGGCCTGACCGATCTTGCGCACCATCGTGAACACGTTCTCGGAGCCCGTGCCCGCGGCCTTGGACTCGTCGAGCTCGTTCTGGGCGACCAGTCGCACGATGTCGTCGTCGACCTCGCCGGGCGCGAGGCCGCGGTCTCCGCGCGCCTCGATGATCCGGCGGTAGCGGGCTGCGAGCCGTTCGCCGAGCTCTCGCTCGGCCTGGCGGATCGAGCGGCCGAACTCGTCGTCCAGCTCCACCGGCAGGTCGGCGATGAGCTTGTCGGGCAGGTCGGCCGCGACATCCTTCTTCTTGCGCCGCACGATCCCCATGGAGATCACCGCGTCGCGCGCCTCGGGGTAGAACGCCTTGTCGGCGGGCGTGAGGCCGGTGTCGTCGAGCTTCTCCATCAGCGCCGGCCCGGGCTTCTCGCCCGTCGTCCAGCCGAGGAAGCGCCAGATCGCGTCGAAGTCCTCGACGTCGTTGATGAGCGGGGTACCGGTGAGCGCCAGCAGCAGCGGGTTGCGCACCTTCTCCCGGATGCGGGCCGCCAGCGCGAGGACGTTCTGCGAGCGCTGCGACGAGAGGTTCTTGATGAAGTGCGCCTCGTCGACGACCATGCCCTTGAGCCCGAGGTCTCCCAGCCACGACAGATGCCGGTCGAGGATCTCGTAGTTGACGATGAAGACGTCGGCGAACGCGTCGATGCCCTCGCCGTCGCCGTGGATGACGGTTGCGCGGCGGTGCGGCGTCCAGCGCTCGACCTCGCGTGCCCAGTTCATCTTGACGACGTTGGGCACCACGGCAAGGAGCGGGTAGGCACCGGCGACGGATGCTGCGAGCACCGACTCCGCGGTCTTCCCCAGGCCCGGCTCATCCGCCAGGAGGAACGTGCGGTGACCGTCGCGCACGGCCTCGAGGAATCGCGACTGGTGCGGCATGACCTCGAGCCCCTTGGGCGAGAGGCGGTCGAACTCGGGGACCGGGGGAAGGTCCATCGTCGCCGACCCGCCGCCCGCGCCGGTCTCGAAGGCCTTGTAGAGCGGGCCCATGAGCTCCCAGCCGTCCAGACGACGGCGGGGCGTCTCCTTCGGTGCGCGCAGGCTCAGGTCGGGAGCGAGGAACGGGTTCGATTCGCGGCGCGCCTCGACCTGCGGCGGCACGACCTGGCGCTCGGCGAGCGCCGCCGGAACGACCGGAGCCGAGGAGGGCGCGACGTCGGTGATGATGAGCTCGTCGGGCGGGAGCTCCGCGCCCGACTCGAGCAGCCAGTCGCGGCGCATGCGGCGCGCGACGGGCGAGGTGGCCTGGTCGACCTCGAGCAGCTGGATGAGCGAGGTGTCCCGCGCCGCGGTCTTGGCGAGGATCGTCGCGACGCCGTCGAGACGCTTGAGCAGCTCGGCGCGAGCGGCATCCGTCACCGAGGCGTCGCCCTTCACGCGGGCGCGCTCCTCGCGCACCAGGAAGGCGATGACCTGGAACTTGACGCGGTTCGTCGGCCCGAGCTTTCCTCGCTGGGCCTTCGCCTCCACCTCGCGCACCTTGCGCGCGAGGATCGGGATGATGGGCGCCTCGTCGTCGCGGCGCGAGGACGAGGACTTCCGACGTCGCTGAGCCGACGTCTGGGCGGGTGCCGTGGGCGGCATGCTTCTCCTGAGCGTGAATGCCGGCAGAGCCGGCGAATGATCGGTGTGGATACCGAAACTGCTGCGGTGCTCCCGCGGGCGGCGCGGACGCCGTCGCGAACGCGGGACGGGTGCTCTCACCGGCGGCCACGGGCACTCGCTTCAGCGAGCTGTGACGTCGACGACGGATTCCCCTGGCGCCCAGTCTAGCGGAACGGGGGCCGTCAGCCCCAGATCGTGCCGACGATGTCTTCGGTGTAGCCCTCCGGGTCGAAGTTGATCCAGGATGTCGACACCCAGCCGCCTCCGCCGAGGTAGTGCGTCTCGCCGGACGTGTACGGCTCGTCGTCGAGGGTGATCCCCTTCTGCTCGAACGCGCAGAGCGTGCCCTCGCCGAGCGGTTCGCAGGCGAAGCCGGAGTCGGCCAGCTCCTGCCCGATCGACTCCGCCTGCGCCTCGTCGACCGCGGTGACGTTCGTCGCGAGCCCGTACTCGCCGGGTCCTCCCCACGAGCAGCGGAGCGTCGCGGGGGCGGCGTCGATGATCTGCACGAGGTCGACGTTCTGGGTCGCGAGCATCGTCACGCCCGGGTCGTTGAGCGGCGGGTTGTCGGCCTCGAGGGCGTCGAGCATGGCCGCCGAATAGATGTCGTCGCAGGCGGCGGGGACCTCGAACTGCGCACCGGGCAGCTGCGTCTCGATGGGGGTCGGCGACGACCCGGTCGGTCGCGGTTCGATCGAGGACGTGGGATCGGGCGACGCTCCCGGCCCCGGCTCGGGGCGGCAGCCCACCGCGAGCGCGGCGGCGACGGCCAGTACGGCGACGGCAGCCGCCGACCTCATCGCGATCCGGCGTCGATCGTGCAGCATCGGCTCCTCCGTGCTCGTGGGACGTACCGACACTACGGCGCGCTCCCGACGCCGGCCGCCGGACGCGCCGGGCGCGGGCGGCGTCAGTCGTCCGCGTACGCCGACTGCCACTCCGACAGCAGCCGGGGATCGTCGGTCACGATGCCGTCCACGCCGAGGGCCGTGACCGCGTCCCACTGGGTGTCGTCGTTGAGGGTGTAGACGACGACACGCCCGCCCGCGGCGTGGATCTCGTCGACGACCTCGGGGCGCTCGAGCACGGCTTTGCGTGAGACGACGATCCCGCGCACGCCCGCCTGCTCGGCCGCCGTCACGACGTCCCGCGGCAGGTGCTTCAGGATGAGCAGGCGCGAGACCACCTCGGACTCGGCGGCGCACAGCGCGAGCGTCCGGGCGTCGAAGCTCGCCAGGGCCACGCTGCGCTCGAGGCTCCGCGCGGAGATCTCCGCCACCGCCCCCGCGACGGCGTTCTGGTCCCACGTGCCCTTGAGCTCGACGATCGCGCGGCCCCCGAGGTGGGCGAGCAGATCGAGGAACTCGGCGAGCGTCGGCACCTGCGTTCCGGCATACGCGGGATCGAACCACGACCCGGCGTCGAGCGCGCGCACCTCGGCGAGCGTCAGCTCGGCGATCGGCCCGGCGCCGTCGGTGGTGCGGTCCACTCTCCGGTCGTGCATCAGCACGGCGTGGCCGTCGGCCGTCAGCGCGACGTCCACCTCGACGTAGCCGAACCCGCCCTGAAGGGCCGCCGAGATGGCGGGCAGCGTGTTCTCGGGTGCGGCGGCGCCGCCGCCGCGGTGGCTGGCGATGAAGGCCGCGTCACCGGGCGTGCGCGGGTCGCCCATCAGCTCGGTTGCGCTCACCCGAGCGGGACTGGCGCCGAGGAACGCGATCACGACACTCGCCACGGCGAGCACGCAGACGACGAGCAGGGCGTGGGTCCGGTCGCGAGCGCGATCGGATGCCGCGGCTGGGGGCATCGGGCATGTCCTCCGGGGTCGTGCCCCGCGTCTCCTTCGACGCGGTGCGCCCACTCTACATGCGCCGTTACCGTTCCGTTACTTGTTTTTCGAGCGGATGCCGAGCACGGCATCCCAGAGGGCATCGGCCACGTCCCGCTTGCTGCCGGCGGCGGTTCCGACGACGTCGCCGGACGCCTCGAGCAGCGTCACCTCGTTGCGGTCCGCCTCGAAGCCCTGCGACCACCCGACCTGGTTCACGGCGAGCAGGTCCGCGCCTTTGCGCGCAGCCTTGCGCCGCCCGCGGTCGAGGAGCGACTCCCCGTCCTGGGGAGTCTCGGCCGCGAACCCGACCACGATCCTTCCGTCGACGCGGTCGCGGACGAGGCCGGCCAGGATGTCGTCGTTTTCGACCAGGTGCAGCGTGATGCCCGGCCCCGCCGCGGCATCCTTCGACAGCTTCGCGTCCGACACCTCGGCGACGCGGTAGTCGGCCACCGCGGCAGCCATCACCACGACGTCCGCGCCGGTCGCTGCGCTGGCGACGGCGGCTGCGAGCTCGGCGGCCGTGCCGGCGCGCTCGACGCTCACGCGCGGATGGGCGGATGCCTCGGCCAGCACCCCTTCGTCGACGTGGGCCGCGACCAGCACGACGTCGGCGCCGCGGTCCGCGGCCGCCAGCGCGACGGCGATCCCCTGCTTGCCGCTCGACCGGTTGCCGATGAAGCGCACCGGGTCGATCGGCTCGCGCGTCCCCCCGGCCGACACGACGACGCGCAGGCCCGCCAGGTCTTCGCGCCCGCCCGCGCCGGCCACCGACAGCGCGGCGGCGACGATCTCCTCGGGCTCCGACATCCGTCCCGGCCCGCTGTCGCCTCCGGTGAGCGCGCCGTCGTCCGGGCCGACCACGACGACGCCGCGCTCGCGCAGGGTGGCCACGTTGTGCGCGGTCGCTGGGTGGCGCCACATCTCGGTGTGCATCGCCGGCGCCACGACGACCGGGGCCGTGGTCGCGAGTAGGGTCGTTCCCAGGAGATCGTCCGCCAGCCCGGTCGCCATCTTCGCCAGCGTGTTCGCGGTCGCGGGCGCCACGATCACGAGATCGGCCGACTGGCCGAGCGCGACGTGACGCACGCGGGCCACGTCCTCGTGGACGGAGGTCGTGACGGGGTTGCGGCTGATCGCCTCCCAGGTCGGAAGGCCGACGAAGCGCACGGCGTCCGCCGTCGGCACGACGTGCACCTCATGCCCCTCCTTCACGAGGAGGCGCACCAGGTGCACCGTCTTGTAGGCGGCGATCCCGCCCGAGACTCCCACGACGACGAACACCCTCCGATCTTGGCACGACCGGGATCGCGGCAGGCAGGAGAGAGCCCGATGTGCACCGTGGTCATCCGCGTGCCCGAGTCGCCCGACGACGCGACGCGCCTCCTCGCGATCCGTGACGAGGACCCCGAGCGTCCCTGGAACCCCCTCGGCCCGTGGTGGCCCGAGGCTCATGACGGCGTCGTCGGCGTGCGCGACGTGCGAGCAGGCGGCGCATGGCTGGCGGCCGATCCGGGGTCACGCCGGCTCGCGGTGCTGCTCAATCGAGCGGATGCCTCGTCCCGCCCCGAATCCGAGCTCGTCTCCCGCGGCGGCATCGTGCTCGACGCCGTTGCGGGCCGCTCCCCCGCGGGCGAACCGCCCACGCACGGCTTCAACCTCGTGGAGGTCGATTCCTTCGGCGCGCGGGTGCTCACGTGGGATGGCGAGAACCTGCGCACCACCGAGCTCGCGCCCGGCACGCACATGATCGCCCACGACGACGTGGACGACGCCGGCACCCCGCGGATCGCCCGGTGGCTGGGCGACTTCCGTGCCGCCCAGCCCACCGCCGATCGGGCGTGGTGGATGCCGTGGGTCGAGGTGCTGCGCCGCTCGGCCGAGCTCGAGCCGACGGACGACCGGGCCATCATCCGCGACAACCGTCCGCACGGCTATCCGACGCTGTCGCTGCTGGCCTGCGTCGCCTCGGTCTCGGCGGACGGCGTCGACGTGCACTACGGCGAGCTCGCCGAGCCCGGCCACTGGGGCGGACTACACCTCGCCTGAGCAGCCGGCACTCGGAGAATCGCCCGGATCTCGGAGGATCGTGGGCAGATCCTCCGAGAACAGCGCGATCCTCCGAGGTGCGAGCGGCTAGACGAGGCTCTTCGTGTGCCAGACCGTCTTGGTCTCGGTGAACGCCGCGATGCGCTCCACGCTCGGGGCCGCGGCATCCTTCCCCGACTCGGGGGGAAGCACGCGCGTGAGCGTCTCGGCGGCGGCGATCTGCAGGTCGACCCAGTCGAGATCGCCGGCACCGACGAGATCCAGACCGTGCACGTCGGGGTGCGATGCGAGCCACGGCGCGAGCTCGCCGGGCGAGCCCGTCAGGACATTCACCACGCCGCCCGGCACGTCGGAGGTCGCCAGGACCTCGGCCAGGCTGATCGCCGAGAGCGGGAAGCGCTGCGACGCGACGACGACGACCGCGTTGCCCGACACGAGAGCGGGCGCGATCGCCGAGACGAGTCCGAGCAGAGCGGTGTCCTGCGGCGCGATCACGGCCACGACCCCCGTCGGCTCGGGCACCGAGATGTTGAAGTACGGGCCGGCGACGGGATTGCCGTTCCCTGCGACCTGGCCGAACTTGTCGCACCAGCCGGCGTACCAGACCCAGCGGTCGATCGCCTCGTCGACCTCAGCCTGCGCGGCCGAGGTCGACGCGCCGGTCTGCTGCACGATCTCGTCGACGAACTGCGCGCGGCGTCCCTCGAGCAGCTCGGCGACGCGGTAGAGCACCTGTCCGCGGTTGTAGGCGGTGGCTCCGGCCCAGCCCTTGACGGCACCGCGCGCGGCGAGCACCGCGTCGCGGGCGTCCTTGCGGGAGGCGAGCGCCGCGTTCGCGAGGAAGTCGCCCTTGCTGGAGACGACCTCGTAGGTGCGCCCGGACTCGGTGCGCGGGAACGCGCCGCCGATGAACAGCTTGTAGGTCTTCGGCACGGTCAGTCGCTTGCTCACGCTGCTGCCCCCTTCAGGTACGCGAGGAGGCCGTGGCGGCCGCCCTCCCGGCCGTAGCCGGACTCCTTGTAGCCGCCGAACGGGCTCGACGGGTCGAATCGGTTGAACGTGTTCGCCCAGATCACGCCGGCGCGCAGCCGGTCGGCGACCGCGAGGATGCGCGAGCCCTTGTCGGTCCAGATGCCCGCCGACAGCCCGTAGGGGGTGTTGTTGGCCTTCTCGATCGCCTCGGCGGGTGTGCGGAAGGTGAGGACCGACAGCACGGGCCCGAAGATCTCGTCGCGCGCGATGCGGTGGGATGCCTGCACGTTCGTGAAGATCGTCGGCGCGAACCAGAATCCGTCGTCGGGGATGACGCAGTCGGCGCTCCAGCGCTCGGCTCCCTCCTCCTCGCCGATGCGGCTCAGTTCGCGGATGCGATCGAGCTGCTCGCGGGAGTTGATCGCTCCGATGTCGGTGTTCTTGTCGAGCGGGTCGCCCAGGCGCAGCGTGGACAGGCGCGACTTCAGGCGGTCGACGACCTCGTCGTGGATCGACTCCTGCACGAGCAGGCGGCTGCCTGCGCAGCAGACGTGGCCCTGGTTGAAGAAGATGCCGTTGACGATGCCCTCGACGGCCTGGTCGATCGGGGCATCCTCGAACACGATGTTCGCGGCCTTCCCGCCGAGCTCCAGCGTGAGCTTCTTGTCGGTGCCGGCGACGGCCTTGGCGATCTCGCGTCCGACCGGGGTCGAGCCGGTGAAGGCGACCTTGTTCACGTCGGGGTGGCGCACGAGTGCGGCACCGGTCGCGCCGGCGCCCGTGACGATGTTGACGACCCCCGGCGGCAGATCGGCCTGCTGCAGGATCTCGGCGAAGATGAGCGCCGAGAGCGGCGTGGTCTCGGCGGGCTTGATGACGACCGTGTTGCCGGCGGCGAGCGCCGGGGCGATCTTCCAGGCGAGCATCAGCAGCGGGAAGTTCCACGGGATGACCTGGCCGGCCACGCCGAGCGCACGCGGGTTGGGGCCGAGTCCGGCATAGTCGAGCTTGTCGGCCCAGCCGGCGTAGTAGAAGAACCAGGCGGCGACGAGGGGCACGTCGACGTCGCGGCTCTCCTTGATCGGCTTCCCGTTGTCGAGGCTCTCGGCGACCGCGAGCTCGCGGGCCCGCTCCTGCACGAGGCGCGCGATGCGGAACAGGTACTTGCCGCGGTCGCGACCGCTCATCCGCGACCAGGTCTTGTCGTACGCGCGGCGCGCGGCGGCGACGGCGGCATCGACATCCGCTTCGCTCGCCGTGGCGATCGTCGCGATGTGCTTCTCGTCAGCGGGCGAGATCGTCGCGAAGGTGTCGCCGCTGCCCGCGCGGAACTCGCCGTCGATGAACAGGCCGTACTCGTCGCGAAGGTTCAGGATCGCCCGGGACTCCGGGGCGGGTGCGTATTCCAGGAAGCTCATGTCGGGGTCCTCAGTCGATCGTCACGTAGTCGGCGCCGGAGTAGTGGCCGGTCTTGAGCTTCTGCCGCTGCAGCAGCACGTCGTTGAGCAGGCTCGATGCGCCGTAGCGGAACAGGTGGGGCTGGAGCCACTCCTCGCCCACGGTTTCTGCGACGGTGACGAGGTACTTGATGGCGTCCTTGGAGGTTCGGATGCCGCCGGCCGGCTTCACGCCGACCTTCTCTCCGGTCGCCCGGTGCCAGTCGCGGACGACCTCGAGCATCAGCAGCGTCACCGGCAGGGTCGCGGCGGGCTGCACCTTGCCGGTCGAGGTCTTGATGAAGTCGCCGCCGGCGAGGATCGACAGCCACGAGGCGCGCTTGATGTTGTCGTAGGTGTTCAGCTCGCCGGTCTCGAGGATCACCTTGAGCGAGGCATAGCTGCCGTCCTCGCGACGGCACGCCTCCTTCACGCGCGCGATCTGGTCGAACACGAGGCCGTAGCGACCGGCGAGGAAGGCACCGCGGTCGATCACCATGTCGATCTCGTCGGCGCCGTGCGCGACCGCCTCGGCGGTGTCGGCGAGCTTGATCTCGAGCGAGGAGCGGCCGCTCGGGAACGCCGTCGCAACGGCCGCGACGCTCACGCCCCCCTCGTCGGGGTCGCCGTGCGCGGCACCGAGGGCGTCCACGGCGTACGGCACCATGTCGCCATAGACGCACACGGCCGCCACCCGCGGGCACGTCGGATCGGAGGCATCCGGGTTCATGGCCTTGGCCACCAGCGAGCGCACCTTGCCGGGGGTGTCGGCGCCCTCGAGGGTCGTCAGGTCGATGAGCTCGATGATCTTGTCGAGCGCCCACGCCTTCGAGGTCGTCTTGATCGACCGCGTGCCGAGGCCCGCCGCGCGCTGCTCGAGGCCGACGGCGTCGATGCCGGGCAGGCCGTGCAGATAGCGGCGGAGCGTGGTGTCGTCGGGTTCCCCGCCGAGCAGCGCGACGGCCCGCTCGGGCAGCGTCTGCAGATCGGTGCGGCTCATGGTGCTCCCTCTGTCTCGTTTCCTGTGCGCGGGCGAGGATCGCTCACCCGGTCGCGCAAAACGTCAAGCCTACCCGGCCCGGGCGGGTGCGCAGCGATCGTCGGCGACCGCTGGACGCCGTGCACGGCTCGATCGTAGGCGCGCGAGGCGGGGCCGGTCTACGGGTTCGCGGGCGCCTGCGGATGCTCCGCCGCGGGCCAGATCAGCGGAGCCACCAGCTCGTCGGCCGTGACGCCCCGCCTGGCGGCCTCGGCCTCGAGGCGCGCGATCGTCGACGGCGAGAGCGATCCCGGACGCGCGTCCTTCGTCGTTCGGGGATCGCGCAGCAGCAGCGAGAGCACGGGCACCACGATCGCGCCCAGTGCGGCGAGGATCGAGGCGATCCCGAGGACGCGGGAGTACACCTCACCCCCAGCCGCGTCCGTCCAGATCGGGTACACGACGAGCACGAAGACGACGGCGAACAGCACGAGCGTGACGATGAGGCCGATGCGCACCCCGGTACGGCGGCGATCGGCGAGGAGCAGGAGCAGGCAGGCGAAGGACAGTCCGACGGATGCCGCGACCAGCGTCCACAGCAGATCCCAGAACACCTCCGCGTCCCAGTGCGGCTGCGCCCACACGGCGATGATCGACAGCGCCGCCGCGACGACCGCGACGACGGCGCCCACGAGGCCCACGACCTGCAGTCGCCGGCCGAGCAGCGAGGCGCAGCACAGCACGGCGACACTGAAGGCCCCGACGAGCGCCGTGGTGGCCAGCACCTTCCAGGCGGGATCGCCCAGGTCGGCCCCGAGCAGCACGACGATGCCGCCGAGGGCGGCGAGGCCGAACGAGACGACGATGACGCCGACGATCACGCGGCGCAGCACCGACGCGCGAGGCCGGATCGGCGGTGCCGCATCGGTCATGTCAGCTCCTCACGCACCCGGACGACATCGTCGGTCATCTGCGCGATCAGGGGACCGATGCCGTCGAACGCGACCATACCGCGGATGCGCGCGACGAACTCGATCTCGACGGTGTGCCCGTACAGATCCAGATCGGTCTCGTCGAGCACGTACGCCTCCACCTGCCGCACCGGCACGTCGTCGAACGTCGGGTTGGTGCCCACGCTGATCGCCGCGGGGTAGCGGATGCTGCGCCGCGGGTCTGCGTGCCGCTCGACGTCGAAGCTCTCGCTGTCGACGAGCCAGCCGGCGTAGACGCCCTCCGCGGGGACGAATCCCTCGAGGTCGGAGGAGAGGTTCGCGGTGGGGAAGCCGAGCTCCCGGCCGCGCTTGAGTCCGTGCACGACCTCGCCGCGCACGGCGTGGGAGCGGCCGAGGAGCCGCGCGGCCCCGGCGACGTCGCCCTCGCTCAGCAGCTCGCGCACCCAGGTCGACGACACCCGGCGTCCCGCCTCGATCGCCCGGACGTCGTCGACCACGTCGACCTCGAATCCGAATTCGCCGCCGAGCTCCCGCAGCAGGTCGGGTGTTCCGGCCCCGCCGCGGCCGAAGCGGAAGTCGCCGCCGACCATGACGATCCGCACCCCGAGCGCTCCGACGAGGACGTGCTCGACGAACTCGCGCGCACCGAGGTCGGCCAGCTCCCGATCGAAGGTCAGCAGGAGGGTCGCATCGACCCCGGACTGCGCGAGGAGGTCCAGCTTCTGCTGCACGCCCACGAGGCTGTCGGGGCAGATGTCGGGCCGCAGGAGCGCCAGCGGGTTGCGGTCGAACGTCACCGCGACGACCCGCGCGCCCTCGGCCTCGGCATCCACCCGCGCACGGTCGATGACCGCCCGGTGACCCGAGTGGACGCCGTCGAACTTGCCGATCGCGACCACCGACGGCCCGAACCCCTCGGGCACCTCGGCGGGGTCGCGGAAGACGATCACGACGCCACCGCGGCCGCCTCGGCAGCGCACTCGCGCGCTGCGGGCCGGTGCGTGACGAGCCACCACAGTCCGAAGAAGGGCAGCACCAGCGGGACGAAGAGGTAGCCGAGGCCGAACCACGACCACACGCTCGGGTGGGCGAACAGCTCCGGCAGCGCGAGGCTCAGTGCACCGACCACCAGCACGCCGACGAGCTCGAACACGATGGCGATCCACGCGACGAGATACCAGCCGCGCGAGCCTGCGAACACGAGGGCGAGCGTCGCGACGATGTAGACCACCGCCGACAGCGCCGACAGCGTGTATGCGAGCGGCGCCTCCTCGTAGCGCTCGACGATCTGGACGAACGAGCGCCCCGTGGCGGCGAGCGCCATGATCCCGTAGACGATGACGAGAACGCGGCCGATTCCGGTCATGCGGCGGCGGGGACGAGCGGTCGATGTCATGGCTCGTCAATCCTAGTTCGGCTGCGGTGAAGGCTTCGCGATCCGGATCACATAGGCCACTTCTGTCACACCAATGGACAGACACACCGATAAGTGACAATATTCACAGCACGGACCCCCGCCGTGCTTCCCCGTCCACCTCTCCCCTGCGAAGTGCATCATGCGATCGATCCGCACCCTCCTGCTCGCCGGCGCCGCCACCGCCGCGCTCGTCCTCGCCGGCATCGCGCCCGCCACGGCCGCTGTCCAGCAGGCCCCGACGGTGGCTGTGACCGCGCAGACGACCATGCCGCCGCCCGTCACGATCTTCCGGCTCCCCCTCGCGGCGAAGACCTACAGCCTCACCTCGCACTTCGGCCCCCGCTGCATCCCCGTCCGCTACGGCCCGACGGTGCACCGCGGCGTGGACATGGGAGCGGCAGGCGGCTCGCCCATCGCCGCGATCGCCGGGGGGATCGTCATCGCGACGGTGGACGGCACGTCGACGCGCGAGGGCTACATCACGATCAAGCACAATTTCGGCGGCGTCGAGTACCGCTCGGTCTACATGCACGTGTGGTCGTCGACGACGCACGTGAAGGTCGGCCAGCTCGTCCGCAACGGCCAGCGCATCGGCTCGGTGGGCAGCAGCGGGGCATCCTCGGGCAACCACCTGCACCTGGAGCTCTGGCAGTCGACGGCAAGCGGCCTCGTCGCCGTCGACCCCGCCGCCTTCCTCAAGAAGCGCGGCGTGGACCTCTACGGGTCGGCGTACCGCGTGACGGCGCAGCCGACGCCTGCCACCTGCACCTACTACACGGTGGGGGGCGTCAACTTCCGCACCGGCCCCTCGACGAACCACTCCATCATCCGGATGCTTCCGCTGGGCACCGCGGTGGTGCACGTGCCCGGTCTGATCACCACCGGATTCATCCCCGTCAAGGTCGGCTCGCAGTCGGGATGGGTTTCGGCCTCGCTGGTCAGCCCCACCCAGCCGGCGGCACCCGCGACCGCTCCTCCGCCGGCGCCGAAGCCCACCTACGCCGCGACGGCCGCGCTGAACCTGCGCACGGGCCCCTCCACGGCGTATGCGCGGATCCTGGTCATCCCGAAGGGCGCCAACGTCGGCGTGATCCTGGCTTCGAGCGGCGACTGGCGCAAGGTCACCTACGCGGGCAAGACCGGCTGGGTGCACTCGGCTTATCTCGTCAAGCGCTGACCGCTCACCCGATCTGGATCGTCCAGATCACGTGCATCCGCCAGACCATGACGGCGACCGCGAGAGCGGCGATGCCCATGATCACGGTGCTCCAGCGGCTGCGCTCGACCAGCGCCCAGCCGACGCCCGCGATCGGCAGCAGCGCGGCCGAGACCAGGTACACCCAGAACTCCAGAGCGCTGCCGGTCGGCGCGTTGCCGGCGAACGGGGCGATGATCGCCATGACGACCTGCACGATCAGCAGCAGCTCGACCAGCGCGAGCGCGCCGACGGTCAGGTCGCTGGGGCGCCTGCCCGCCAGCCCGGCGACGACGCACACAAGTCCGGCGAGCACCGCGACGGTCACCTCGACGATCGTGAACCACAGGATCATCGCGACGCCTCCTCGGGCATGTTCATCACGCTCTTGACGTCCGCCCCGCGCGCGCCGACGATCCCGACGAGCACCCCGTCGGGGTCGATCGCGGCGGTGGGGTCCTGCGCGAGCCGTGACGCCGCGCCCGCGAGCCGTTTGCCGTGCCGCAGGTCGCGCGCCTCGTCGCCGGTGACGTCGAGCCGGCCGAGGACGGATGCCGCGACCGCGGCCGGCGAGAGCAGCAGGCCGTCCGCGATCGCGTCCGCCTCGACGGCATCGACCGTGGAGAACGGCCCGATCCGAGTTCGGCGGAGTGCCGTCAGGTGGCCGCCGATCCCGAGCGCGGCGCCGAGATCGCGGGCGAGCGAGCGGATGTAGGTGCCGCTGGAGCACTCCACCACGACGTCGAGATCGACGAAGCCTCCGGTGCGGCGCTCGGCGACGACGTCGAACCGCGACACGGTCACCTCGCGGGCCGCGAGCTCGACCTCCTGGCCGGCGCGCGCGAGGTCGTACGCGCGACGCCCGTCGACCTTGATCGCGGAGTAGGTGCTGGGCACCTGCGAGATCCGTCCCGTCAGCGGAGCGACGGCCGACCGGATCGCCGCCCAGGCGAGGGACGAGGCATCCGTCTGCGTCACCGTCTGCCCGTCGGCGTCGTCGGTGTCGGTGGACGCGCCCAGCCGGATCGTCGCCTCGTACGTCTTGTCGAGTCCGACGATGAACGTGAGCAGGCGCGTCGCGCCTTCGACGCCGAGCACCAGCAGCCCTGTGGCCATCGGGTCGAGGGTGCCGGCGTGGCCGATCTTGCGCGTGCCGAGGGCGCGGCGCGCACGGGCGACGACGTCGTGGGAGGTCACTCCCCCGGGCTTGTCGACGAGGAGGATTCCGGGCGCGGCCATCAGCGGACCAGCCCGTGCACGCGGCGGGGATGCGCGAGATCGGCGTTGTCGACGACGGCGGATGCCGCGAGCTCCGGCTCCGCGTCACGGAGGTAGATCGCCTGCCCCTCTCGATAGCGGGCGTTCGACGGCGCCGCGGGGTCGGGGTCGCTGCCGTCGCGGTGGGCGAGTCGGCGGGCGGCGACGGGCTCGGGGACCTCGAGCCACAGCGACCAGTCCCACAGACCGCGCAGCTCGCGGCGGTGCAGGAAGATGCCGTCGATGATGAGCACCGCGTCACGCGGGGCGGTCACCCACTGCGCGTCGATGGGCGCGTCCCGGGCGACGTCGAAGGCACCGAGCTGGAAGCCCGTGGCGCCGGAGGTCTGGGCGCCGTCCCGGAAGGGGTCGATCAGCACGCGGCGGAACGTGGCGTAGTCGTAGGAGTCGCGGTAGAACCCCTCCGGGCTCGTGCGGCCCTGGGCGTAGCGCTCCGACCGAGGGCGGTGGAAGTCGTCGATGCTCGCGCGGTACACCGCCGCCCCGACCTCGGCAAAGACCTCGGCCAGCCCGTCGGCGAACGTCGTCTTCCCGGCCCCGTCGACGCCATCGATCGCGAGGATCACGCGCCCGCCAGGATAGAGCCGGCGCACCTCGTCGCGCAGTTCGCGCCACAGCGTGGTGACGGGGGTGATCGGCAGGCGCATGCCACCAGCCTACGGCCGGGCTCGGCGCCGCCAGGTGCGCGCCGAGCATAGGCTGAGCGGCATGCCCGACCTCGCGACGCCGCTCATCGCGTGGTACGGGGACAACGCCCGCGACCTGCCGTGGCGTCGTCCGGGGTTCGGCGCATGGGGCACGCTCGTCAGCGAGTTCATGCTGCAGCAGACGCCGGTGAGCCGCGTGATCCCCCACCTCGAGAGCTGGCTCGCCCGCTGGCCGACTCCGGCGTCGCTCGCGGCGGATTCCCCGGCCGAGGCGGTGCGCCAGTGGGCCAACCTCGGCTATCCGCGCCGCGCACTGTGGCTCCACCGCGCCGCGGTCGAGATCCGCGACCGCCACGGCGGCGTCGTCCCCCGCGACGTGGACGCGCTCCTCGCACTGACGGGGATCGGCGACTACACCGCGCGGGCGGTCGCCGTGTTCGCGTACGGCGAGCGCCATCCGGTGGTCGACACGAACACGCGGCGGGTCCTCGCGCGTGCCGTCGACGGCCGCTCGCAGCCCGATCCGCCCGCTCGGCGCGACCTCGACGCGATGTCGGCTCTGCTCCCCCCGGAGCGCACCGCCTCCGCCGTCATGAACGCGGCCGCGATGGAACTGGGCGCGACGGTCTGCACGGCGCGAGCGCCGCGATGCGACGACTGCCCGATCGCCGACCGGTGCGCGTGGCGCGCGGCGGGATACCCCGACACGGGCGACGGACGCCGTCGGCAGGCGAAGTACGAAGGGAGCGACCGTCAGGCGCGCGGCGTCGTGCTGCGCGCGCTGCGGGATGCCCCGGCCCACGCGGTACCCCTCGCCGACGTCGCCGCCGACTGGCCCGATGCGCTGCAGCGGGACCGGGCGATCGACTCGCTCGTGGCCGACGGGCTCGCCGAGGCGTCCGGCGGACTGCTCAGACTCCCGTCGTGAGCGTCAGTCCTCGGTCTCGGGCCCGTCCTCGGGCTCGGCCTCATCCTCGGGCTCGTCCTCGGCCGCGGCCTCGGGCTCGTCCTCGCGGGGCTTGAGGTACGGGTCCGCGTCCCCGGCGTAGGAAGCGGAGGACGCGAGGCCTGCGACCGCCTCGTCCCGCTCGCGCGCCTCGCGCAGCAGATGCGCGATGTGGTCGGCGTTCTCGGGGATCGCGTCGGGGATGAATTCCAGCGACGGGGTCAGGCGCACGTTGAGGTGCTTGCCGACCTCGGAGCGCAGCATCCCGGTCGCCGACCTCAGCGCCTGCGCCGATGCCGCGCGCTCCTCCTCGGAGCCCAGCACGGTGTAGAACACCGACGCATGCTGCAGGTCGCCCGTCACGCGCACATCCGTGATCGTGACGAATCCGAGCCGCGGATCGCGAAGGCCCTTCTCGAGCCGTTCGGCGAGGATCACGCGGATGCGGTCGCCCAGCCGTGCCTGACGTTCGCCGGCCATTTCCCTACCCTTTCGACAGGTGAGGGGCGCCACCGGGCGCCCCTCACCGATTGCGATCAGCCGCGAGGCTTCTCCACCAGCTCGGTGGTCTCGATCTCGTCGCCGATCTGGATGTCGTTGTACTTGCCGAGGCCGATACCCGCCTCGAAGTCCGTGCGGACCTCGGTGACGTCGTCCTTGAAGCGGCGCAGCGACTCGATGGCCAGGCCGTCGGCGATGACCACGCCGTCGCGGATGACGCGCGCCTTGGCGTTGCGCGTGATCGTGCCCGAGCGGACGATGACACCGGCGATGTTGCCGAACTTCGAGGAGCGGAACACCTCGCGGATCTCGGCCACACCCGACTGGACCTCTTCGTACTCCGGCTTGAGCAGGCCCTTGAGCGACTGCTCGACATCATCGATCGCGTTGTAGATGACCGAGTAGAACCGGACGTCCACGCCCTCGCGAGCGGCGCGCTCGCGCGCCTTCGCGTCGGGACGGACGTTGAAGCCGATGACGATCGCGTTGTCGATCGTCGCCAGGTTGATGTCGGACTCGGTGACCGCACCGACGCCGCGGTGGATGATCCGCAGCTGCACGGAGTCATCGACCTCGATCTTGAGGAGCGATTCCTCGAGAGCCTCGACGGCACCCGAGACGTCACCCTTGATGATGAGGTTGAGCGACTCGACCTTGCCCTCTTCGAGAGCACGCGTGAAGTCCTCGAGCGAGATGCGCTTGCGGGCCTTGGCCAGCTGGGCGTTGCGCTCGGCGGCCTCGCGCTTCTCGGCGATCTGGCGGGCCGTGCGGTCCTCCTCGGTCACGATGAACGTGTCGCCGGCACGCGGCACCGAGTTCAGACCCTGCACCTGCACCGGACGCGAGGGGTAGGCCTCGTCGACCGGATCGCCGTTCTCGTCGATCATGGCGCGCACGCGGCCGTAGGCCGTGCCCGCCACGATCGCGTCGCCGACGCGGAGCGTTCCCGACTGGATCAGCACGGTGGCCACGGAGCCGCGACCCTTGTCGAGCTTCGCCTCGATCGCGACGCCTCGGGCGTCCTTGTTCGGGTTGGCCGTGAGATCCAGACCGGCGTCGGCGGTGAGCAGCACTGCGTCGAGCAGCTCCTGGATGCCGGTGCCCTGGCGGGCCGAGACGTCCACGAACATGACGTCGCCGCCGTACTCCTCGGCGACCAGCCCGTACTCGGTGAGCTGCTGGCGCACCTTGGCCGGGTTGGCGTCGGGCTTGTCGACCTTGTTGACCGCGACCACGATCGGGACGTTCGCCGCCTGCGCGTGGTTCAGGGCCTCGACCGTCTGCGGCATGATGCCGTCATCGGCCGCGACGACGAGGATCGCGAGGTCGGTCACCTGCGCACCACGGGCGCGCATGGCCGTGAACGCCTCGTGACCCGGGGTGTCGATGAAGGTGATGGCGCGCTCGATCTCTTCGTGCTCGGTCCACACCTGGTAGGCACCGATGTGCTGCGTGATGCCGCCGGCCTCGCCCGCGACCACGTTGGTCTGGCGGATGGCGTCGAGCAGTCGCGTCTTACCGTGGTCCACGTGGCCCATGACGGTGACGACCGGAGGCCGGATCTCGAGGTCTTCCTCGTTCTCCGCCTCCAGCTCGGCCTCGAGGTCGAGACCGAAGCCCTCGAGGAGCTCTTTGTCCTCGTCCTCGGGCGAGACCATCTGGATCTTGTAGCCGAGCTCCTCGCCGAGCACCTCGAAGGTGGCCTCGTCGAGCGACTCGGTCGCGGTGGCCATCTCGCCCAGGTTGAACAGGATGGTCACGAGCGTGCCGGGCTGGACGGTGTAGCCGCGCAGCGCCTCGAGCTTGTCGGCGAAGTCCGCGATGGACGCGCCACGGCGCAGGCGGATGATCTCGCCGTTGCCCTTGGAGACGTTGACGCCGCCGACGACGGGCGCCGACCGCATCTCGAATTCCTGCCGCTTCGCGCGACGCGACTTGCGCTGCTTCGACTTGCCTCCGCCCTTGCCGAAAGCGCCCGCGGTGCCACCGCCGGGGCCGCGGCCACGGCCGCCGCCACCACCGGGACGACCGGCGAAGCCGCCGCCGGGAGCGCCGGTGCCGGCACCGCCGGGACGCTGGAAGCCGCCGCCGCCGGCGCCGCCCGGACGGCCGGGACCGCCGGGACGCTGCTGGAAGGGCGCGCCGGGACGGCCGCCGCCACCACCGGGACGACCCGCACCGCCCGGACGCGGAGCGCCGGGACGCGGGGCGCCGGGGCGCGGAGCCTGCGGACGCGGGATGTTGCCGGGGGTCGGGCGCTGGCCCATCCCCTGCGCGGACGCGAACGGGTTGTTGCCCGGACGCGGGCCCGCGGGACGCTGGCCCATGCCCTGCGACGAAGCGAAGGGGTTGTTGCCGGGGCGCGGGGCGGCGCCGCCGGGA
>NZ_JAYRDE010000023.1:0-16717 GCF_041909575.1 Microbacterium sp.
TGATGCCGCCCTGCAGCCGGTCGAGGTCGTAGCCGTGAATGGGCTGCCCCAGCTCGACCATCACGTAGTTGGTGATGTCGATCAGGATGCCGAGCGAGCGGATGCCGGCGAGCGTCAGCCTGGCGACCATCCAGGCGGGCGTGGGCTTTGTCGGGTCGACGTCGCGGACGATCCGCGCGACGAACTCCGACGCGCCGACGCGGCCGCGGATGGGCGCACGGTCGTCGACCGCGACGGGGAAGCCCTCGGCGGGCTGCTGCAGTTCGCCCCACGGGCGCAGTCCCGGGTCGCGGAAGGCCGCGCCGGTCGCGTGCGAGTACTCGCGCGCGACGCCACGGATCGACAGCGCGTAGCCGCGGTCGGGCGTGACGTTGATGTCGACGGCGACGTCGTCGAGGCCGAGCAGCGCGATGGCGTCGGTGCCGACGGGGGCGTCGATGCCGAGCTCGACGAGGCGCAGGATGCCGTTGTGCTCGTCGCCCAGTCCGAGCTCCTTCGCGGAGGCGATCATGCCGTCCGACACGTGCCCGTACGTCTTGCGGGCGGCGATCGGGAACGGCCCCGGAAGCACTGCGCCGGGCAGCGTCACGACGACCTTGTCGCCGGCGAAGAAGTTGCGGGCGCCGCAGACGATGCCGTGCACGGCGTCGCCGCCGTCGGCCGCAGCCTGGCCGTCGGGCGCGACGCGCACCTGGCACCAGCGGATCGTCTTGCCGTTGGACTGCGGCTCCTCGACGAACTCGAGCACCTCGCCCACGACGATGGGACCCTGCAGCTCGAAGCGGAAGACGTCCTCCTCCTCGAAGCCGACCGACACCAGCGCCGCGAGGACGTCCTCGGGCGAGGCATCCTGCGGGACGTCGACGTACTCACGAAGCCACGACAGCGGAACGCGCATCAGACCACCATTCCGAACTGCTCGCTGAAGCGGACATCGCCCTCGGCCATGTCGCGCATGTCCTGGACGTCGCTGCGGAACATGAGCGTGCGCTCGACGCCCATCCCGAACGCGAAGCCCGAGTACTCCTCGGGGTCGATTCCCGCCGCGCGCAGCACGTTGGGGTTGATCATCCCGCAGCCGCCCCACTCGATCCATCGCGCGCCGCCCTTGAAGGTCGGGTGCCACAGGTCGAGCTCTGCGGACGGCTCGGTGAACGGGAAGTAGTTGGCACGGAACCGCGTCTTGGCCTCGGCGCCGAACAGCACCTTGGCGGCGTGGTCGAGCGTGCCCTTGAGGTGGGCCATCGTGATGCCCTTGTCGACGACGATGCCCTCGAACTGCGTGAAGACGGGGAGGTGCGTCGCGTCGAACTCGTCGGTGCGGTACACGCGACCGGGGCACAGCACGTAGAGCGGCAGATCGCGCTCGAGCATCGATCGCACCTGCACCGGGCTCGTGTGCGTGCGCATGACGAGGTGGCGCTCCACCGGATCGACGAAGAAGGTGTCCTGCATCTGGCGCGCCGGGTGGTCCTCGTCGAAGTTCAGCGCGTCGAAGTTGTACCACTCGTGCTCGAGCTCGGGGCCTTCGGCGATCTCCCACCCCATGCCGACGAAGATGTCGGAGATCTGCTCCTGGAGGAGGGAGATCGGATGCCGCGCCCCCACCCGCGCGCGCTGCGGGAGCGCGGTCACGTCGACGCGCTCCGCTTCGAGCCGGGCCGTCGTCTCGGCCTCGGCGAGCTCCTGCTCACGTGCCGAGAACGCCTGGTTCACCCGCCCGCGGGCCTGGCCCACGAGCTTGCCGAACTCCGCCTTCTTGTCGCCGGGGACATCGCGCAGGCGCGCATTGAGCCGGGCGAGCGACGACCCCTCGCCGGAGTGGGCGGATCGGGCGGCCTTCAGCGCGGCGGTGTCGCCGGCTGCGGCGACGGCGTCGAGCGCCGCCTGCACGGCGGCCTCCACCGCCTCGGGCGTGATCTCGTGAGCGTCAGACACGAGAACCGAGTCTACCGAGGGCGGATGCCTCGTCCCGCCCGTTCAGAGACTGGTCGAATCGTACTTTCCCGCGCCCTTCTGCGCGATGATGAGCTCCGTGTCCGTGATCTCCTGGGTCGGCTGGTTCGCGTTCGCCACGCGGGGCGTCCTCGCATCGCTGCGCAGCCGCTTCTCCACGGTGTTCGCGACGAACGAGAGGATGAGGCAGAGCGTGATGTAGATCGCACCGGCGACGATTGTGGCCGGGATGATCGGCGAGTCCAGCTGCGATTGGCTGCCGAGGCTCTTCGCCGTGAACAGCAGCTCGGGGTAGGTGATGATGAACCCGAGCGCGGTGTCCTTGAGCGTGACCACGAGCTGCGCGATAATCACCGGCATCATCGCCCGGATGGCCTGCGGCATGAGGATGAGGCGCATCACGCCGGCTTTGCGCAGGCCGATGGCGTACCCCGCCTCCCTCTGACCGCGCGGCAGCGACTCCACGCCGGCGCGGATCACCTCCGCGAGCACCGAGCCGTTGTACGCCACGAGAGCGATGACGACGGCCCAGTAGGGCGACATCTTCACGCCGATCACGGGAAGGCCGTAGTAGAGCAGGAACATGAAGACGAGCACCGGCACCGCGCGGAAGAACTCCACGACGACGGTGAAGGGCCACCGAACCCATGCGTGGTCCGACATCCGTCCGATGGCGAGCACGAAGCCGAGGATCAGCGCGCCGACGGCGGCGGCGCCGAACGCCGCGAGGGTCCGCAGGGTGGCCAACCCGAACTGCACCCAGACGTTGGTGAAAGTGAAGGCGTACCACTTCTCGGCGCTCAGCTGACCGGTGTCCCACAGTCGCCAGATGAGCCAGCCGAGAACGGCCACCACCACCAGGACGGTGAGCACGCCGAGGACGCGGTTGCGGGCGATGGCCCGCGGGCCGGGCACGTCGTACAGGACGGAGCTGTCGCTCATCGGGCCACCCTCCATCGGTTCTCGAATATGCGCTGCACCCACGAGAGCAGGAGCACCAGAGCCACGAAGATCACCATGACCCAGAGGATCACGACCATTTGATCCGCCCCCCGCTCGCTCAGGTAGTTGCGGACGGATCCGAGGTTCACCACGGAGAAGCCGGCGGCGACGGTGGTGTTCTTCAGCAGGGCGATGAAGACGCTCATCATGGGCGGGATAACGGATCGGAACGCCTGCGGGAGCACCACGAGGGTCATCACCTGCCCGAACGGCAGGCCGAGCGCGCGCGCCGCTTCAGCCTGTCCCACCGGAACGGTGTTGATGCCCGAGCGAATCGTCTCCGCGACATACGTCGCGGTGTAGATGCCCAACGCGATGATGCCCAGTGTGAGGAACGGGATGCGGACCTGCAGGAGGATCGGCACGGCGAAGGCGAAGGCGAAGAAGACCAGCGTGAGCGGCGTGTTGCGGATGATGTTCACGTAGGCCGTCCCGACGGCCCGCGCCACCGGGATCGGCGAGACGCGCATCGCCCCGACGATGAAGCCGAGCACCAGCGCGATCGCTGCCCCGCCGAAGAAGAGAGCCAGCGTCCCGCCGAGAGCCTCTGACCAGATGTCCCAGTTGTCGGTGATGACGTTCAACCGGTGCTTCTCCTTCGTCTCGCTTCGCTGCTGAGGTGGGGTCCCCGGGCGCGGCGCGCCCGGGGACCCGTGCGGTCAGTCGACCGCGGGCTGCTCGCCCTCGATGCCGGACTCGGCGAGGTTGGCGTCGAAGATCGCCTGCCAGATGTCGCCGCCGTCCGTGAACAGCGTGTTGATGTGCTCCTGCAGTGCGGTGTCGCCCTTGGCGATTCCGACCCCGTAGCGCTCCTCGCTGAACGGCTCGCCGGCCAGCTTGAGCTCCTCCGGGTCCTGCTGCACGTAGCCGGCGAGGATGGCCTCGTCGGTGGTGATCGCGTCGACCTGTCCGTTCTTGAGCTGCTCGATGCACGCCGAGTACGTCTCGAACTCGGTGGTCTCGGCATCCGGGTACTCGTCGCGGATGCGCTGCAGCGACGTCGAGCCGGTCACCGAGCAGACCACCTTGCCCGCGAGATCGTCAGGGCCGTTGATGTCCTCGTTGTCGGCCGCGACCAGCAGCCCCTGCCCCGTGATGAAGTACGGGCCGGCGAAGTCGATCTGCTCCTTGCGGGAGTCGGTGATCGAGTAGGTGCCGACGTAGTAGTCGATGTCGCCGTTGACCAGGGCCTGCTCGCGGTTGGCCGAGGGGATCGTGACGTACTCGATCTGCTCCTCGTCGAAGCCGAGCGACGCGGCGATCCAGCGCGCGACGTCGACGTCGAAGCCCGAGCGGTCGCCCGTGGTCGCGTCTTCGAAGCCGAGATTGGGCTGGTCGTTCTTGACGCCGATCACGACGCCGCCGCGCTCGGTCATGGCGTCGAACGTGGGGCTGCCCTCGAGCGTGACGTCGGTGGCGACCTCCCACGGCTGCTCGGCGGCCGTGCCGCCGTCTCCGCCGTCGCTCGGGTCCGCGCCGGGCGCGCCGCTGTTGCACGCCGTGAGCGCAAGAAGCGCGATGGCCGAGATGCCGATGCCGGTGATGATTCGTGATTTACGCATGTTTCCTCCTGGTTGCTGTGTGCGTACTGGTTCCGTATGTCCGACGTTTCGGGTCCGTCCGGAGCGTTCGTGCGGGTGCGGTGCTGCGGGTTCCCTCCCTGGGTGGCGTGGCCGGGCCGGGGCTCAGTGGGTGAGGAGCTTCGAGAGGAAGTCCTTCGCGCGATCGCTCTTCGGGTTCGTGAAGAACTCCTCGGGCGTCGCCTCCTCGACGATCTGCCCATCGGCCATGAAGACGACGCGGTCGGCGGCCTTGCGCGCGAAGCCCATCTCGTGGGTGACGACGATCATCGTCATGCCGTCCTGGGCGAGGCCGACCATGACGTCGAGCACCTCGTTGATCATCTCGGGGTCCAGCGCGCTGGTGGGTTCATCGAAGAGCATCACCTTCGGCTGCATCGCGAGGGCGCGGGCGATCGCCACGCGCTGCTGCTGGCCGCCCGAGAGCTGTGCGGGCAGCTTCGCCGACTGATGGGCCACCCCGACGCGGTCGAGAAGCTGGGTGCCGAGCTTCTCGGCATCCGCCTTCTTCATGCCCTTGACCTTGATCGGGCCCAGGGTGACGTTGTCGAGGATCGTGAGGTGCGAGAAGAGGTTGAAGGACTGGAAGACCATGCCGACGTCGGCGCGGAGAGCCGCGAGGTCCTTGCCCTCCTTCGGCAGCTCCTTGCCGTCGATCGTGATGGTGCCGCTCGTGATGGTCTCGAGCCGGTTGATGGTGCGGCAGAGCGTCGACTTGCCCGAGCCCGAGGGTCCGATGACGACGACCACCTCACCGCGATTCACCGTGAGATCGATGTCCTTCAGCGCCTGGAACTCGCCGTAGTGCTTCTGGACGTCCGTGATCTCGACCAGCGGATCGCCGCGTCGCACGTTGATGTTCGACGTTCTCGGTGCAGCGCTGTCATCGATCGTCATAGGTCGACCCTAGAACCGGTCCGGGACCCTCTACCAGGGGTTGAACCGCGTCTTAACCGTGTTGTAACAGCGGAGCGGTTCAGCCGGCGCGCTGGGCGAAGGCGGTCTCGTAGAGGCAGACGCTCGCCGCCGTCGCCAGATTGAGCGACTCCGCCGCGCCGTAGATCGGCAGGCGCAGCGAGAGATCGGCGAGCGCGAGCGCGGAGTCGTCGAGGCCCCTGGCCTCGTTGCCGAACAGCCAGGCGGTGGGCTCTGCGAGGAGCCCGCGGGAGGCGAGGAAGTCCCCGCCGCCGACATCCGCGGCGATCACGCGGACCCCCGCCGCGTGTGCCTTCTCGACGGCGGACGCGAGGTCGACGCCGACCGCGACGGGCACGTGGAACAGCGACCCCGTGGTCGCGCGCACCACCTTCGGGTTGTACGGATCGACGGTGCGGCCGGTGAGGATGACGGCGTCGGCGCCCGCGGCATCCGCTGCCCTGATGATCGTGCCGAGATTCCCCGGATCGCGCACCTCTTCGCAGATCGCGACGAGCTGCGGCGATCCGGCGAAGACCTCGCGCACCGACGTCGGCGACTGCCGCGCCACGGCGACGATGCCCTGCGGCGTGACCGTGTCGGCCATCGCATCCAGCACGGCCTCCGTCGTGAAGATCACCTCCACCCCGGCGTCGCGCGCGGCCTCGCGCACATCGGCGTGGCGCTCGAGGGCCGTGGGGGTCGCGAACACCTCGACGAGCGTGTCGGGGCGGTGGCCCAGCGCCTCACGGGCGGCTTGCGGGCCCTCCAGGAGAAAGAGTCCGGTCTCCTGGCGGGCGCTGCGCTTCGTCAGCTTCGCGACGGCGCGAACGCGCGGAGAGCGAGGGTTCTCGAGCACGGGATCAGTCTAGGGTCGCGGCATCCCGTTCTCCGTCATGACGGGACGGCGAAAGGGCGCCCTCCGAGGAGGACGCCCTTTCGGCAAGAGAGGTGTCAGGCGCTCTTGGGAGCGTTGACGTTCTCGGGCAGCGCGGCCTTGGCCGTCTGGACGAGCGACGCGAAGGTCGCCGGCTCGTTCACGGCGAGCTCGGCCAGCATGCGGCGGTCGACCTGCACACCCGCCAGGCCGAGGCCCTGGATGAAGCGGTTGTACGTGATGCCGTTCTGGCGGCTCGCGGCGTTGATGCGCTGGATCCACAGGCGGCGGAAGTCGCCCTTGCGCTTGCGACGGTCGCGGTACGCGTAGACGAGCGAGTGGGTGACCTGCTCCTTCGCCTTGCGGTACAGACGCGAACGCTGACCACGGTATCCCGAGGCGCGCTCGAGGATGACGCGACGCTTCTTGTGGGCGTTGACGGCCCGCTTGACTCTAGCCATTTCTTGATGTTCCTAACTTGCGTCGGCGCGCGTCAGCGGCCGAGGAGCTTCTTCGCGACCTTGGCGTCGCCCGGGGCGAGCACCTGCTCCTGCGACAGGCGGCGGGTGCGGCGGCTGGACTTGCCCTCGAAGTTGTGGCGAAGGTTCGCCTGCTGCTTCATGAGCTTCCCGCTGCCCGTGACCTTGAAGCGCTTCTTGGCGCCCGAGTGGGTCTTCTGCTTCGGCATCTCTTCTTCCTTCGTTTCACGTCCCGCTCAGGCGGGAGTCGGTGTCCCGCAGTGCGGGAGTCTGTGGGGGCCTATTCGGCCGTTGCCGTCTCGGCCTCGGCCTCGACGCCGGGCTCGGCGTCGGCGTCGGCCTCGGACTCGGGCGAGCCGGTCCGGGCGGAACGCGCGGCTTCCTTGTTGGCGGCGCGCTGAGCGTTCTGCTCGGTCTTGACCTCGGACTTGTTCTTGTGCGGGGCGATCACCATCACCATGTTGCGTCCGTCGATCGTGGGGTTCGACTCGACGGTGCCGAACTCGGCGACGTCCTCGGCGAACTTGCGGAGCAGACGCACGCCCTGCTCCGGGCGCGACTGCTCGCGGCCGCGGAAGAGGATCATCGCCTTGACCTTGTCGCCGGACTTGAGGAAGCCCTCGGCGCGCTTGAGCTTGGTGATGTAGTCGTGAGCCTCGATCTTCAGACGGAACCGGACCTCCTTGAGGACGGTGTTCGCCTGATTGCGACGCGCTTCCTTGGCCTTCTGCGCAGCCTCGTACTTGAATTTGCCGTAGTCCATGATCTTGACCACGGGGGGCTTCGAGTTGGGGGCCACCTCGACGAGATCGAGGTCGGCCTCCTGGGCCAGGCGCAGCGCCACCTCGATGCGGACGACGCCGACCTGCTCACCCGCGGGTCCGACGAGGCGGACCTCGGGGACGCGGATGCGGTCGTTGGTGCGGGGATCGCTGATGCGGAACTCCTTGGGTTGCGGCTGGTGATCACCGCGACACAAGGGGTGCGTCGCGGGCGGAAGAGTCCCTCATTCCACCCGGCACGACGCGCGAGCGCCGGCTCTGCACCCTGTCGTCGCTTGCGGCATTCCTGCTCGCAAGCGCCTGCCCCGAACGCGGACGGTCGGGACGGAGTGCGTGACCCGGTAGCCTGGAGCGGCAAGCGCGGGTGGGATGTGATCCTCTTTCGGTCCGGCACAGATCGCACCGGAATCCGCACAAGTCTAGCAGAGAGAAGCGCGTGACCACGATTCCGCCCGCAGACGACGACCGCCACGCCCGCTGGGAGGACCAGGAGCGCGCCGCCTCCGCAGCCACTCGCGACATCGCCGACGTCCCCGCCGTCGAGGTGATCACGACAGCGGCTGTTCACCTCATGAGCGCCGCCGCCGTCAAGGTGGGCCTCGCGGACGACCCGGCGACCCAGACGGACCTCGACGAGGCCCGCAAGCTCATCAACGCCCTGGCCGGCCTCATCACCGCGGGTGCCCCCGAGATCAGCGACATGCACGCCCGCTCCCTGCGCGACGGCCTGCGCTCGGTGCAGCTGGCGTTCCGCGAGGCATCCGTCATCCCCGACCCGATCGGCAAGGGTCCCGGCGAGAAGTGGACGGGTCCGGTCACCTAGTCCCGGATGCCGAGCGCGGCCGCGCCGCGCGCCACGGCGTCGACCGTCCGGCGCACCGCTTCGGCGTCGGTGGCGAGATTGCTCACGGCGAACCGCACGACGGTGCGACCGTGCCACGTCGACGACGACGCCCAGACGGTCCCCTCGTCGCGGAGCCACTCGCCCAGCGCAGCGGTCTCGGCGTCGTCCCCCGCCGCGAGGCAGACCTGGGTGAAGACGACATCGTTCACGACGTCGAGTCCGGGGAGTGCCCGGAAGCCGTCGGCCAGGGCGGCTGCGGCATCCGCCAGTCCGTCCACGAGTCGGACGACGCCGGACCGGCCGAGGGCGCACAGCGCCGCCCACACCGGCACGCCGCGCGCGCGTCGCGACAGCTCCGCCACGCGGTCGTAGGGATCGGACACGGTCGCGACAGCCGGCAGGTATGCGGCGTGCGCGCCCAGCGCGGCCGTCATGGCCGCCTCGTCGCGGACGATCGCGACGCCGCAGTCGTAGGGCACGTTGAGGGTCTTGTGCGCGTCGGTCGCCCACGAGTCGGCGCCGGCGACCCCCGCCGTGAGGTGCCGCAGCCGCGGGCTCGCTGCCGCCCACAGGCCGAACGCCCCGTCGACGTGCACCCACGCTCCCGCCGCGTGCGCGACGGCGATGGCGGCGGTGAAGTCGTCGAACGCCCCGGAGTGCACGTCCCCCGCCTGCAGTGCCACGACGGCGGGGGCTTCGTCGGCGGCGAGCGCCCGCTCGAGTCCGCCGACGTCGATACGGCCTTCGTGGTCGGCGCCGACGGTGACCGGCGCGCCGAGGCCCGCGAGACGGCCGCCGAGCACGGCCGACGTATGCACGGCGTCGCCGGCGAGGAAGCGCAGGCGGGGGCCGGCCTGGAGCCCCGCGACCGGATCCGCGCCGGCGCGGCGCAGAAGTGCGTCGCGGGCGACGATGAGGCACGACGCGTTGGCCATGGTCGCGCCGGTCGTGAAGCCCACCCCGCTCCCCGCCGGCAGGCCGAGCAGGTCGACCAGCCACTCGGCGGCGACCTCCTCGAGGGCCGCCGTCGCGGGCGTCGGCTGCCGGGATCCGGTGTTCTGATCCCAGGCCGACACGAGCCAGTCGGCGCCGAGCGACGCGGGGTGGACGCCGCCGATGACGAAGCCGTAGAACCTCGAGGATCCCATCGCCATGAGCCCGGGAGCGGATGCCTCGGCCAGCTCGTCGACGACGGCTGCGGCATCCGACTCGTCGGCGGGAAGGTCGCGCCGCAGCCGGGAGAGGATCCCGTCGACGTCGAGCTCGGGGCGGATCGGGCGCTCGTCGAGCGTGTCGAGCCAGTCCAGCGCGTGCCGGTGCGCCGCCTCCAGTGCGGCGCGGTACTGCTGCTTCATCGTGCTCTCGGGCATGACGTCCCCTTCTGCCGAGCCGATCCTCCGCCCGCACCCCTGCCGTCGCAAGGGGTCGCTCGCGCGCGACTGCTCGCCGAGTTGCCGGTTGCGGCGGCTCTCACCGGTGGGGAGGAGCACGAAGTGGCAACTCGCGCCCCGAGAGAGGGGTCAGGCGCGGAGGAGCTTGACCGTCAGGGAGTCCACCAGCACGGCCACGCGGTCGTCCGAAGCCCAGCGGGTGGCAAGGCGGGACAGCACGGCGTCGAGCTCGGCCTGCTCCAGGCCGTGGATGAGCTGCAGGCGGACGATGAGTTCCGGGCCTCGAAGGCGGGCGTCGGGATCGCCCGCCTCCACGGCGAGGTCGATGACCGCGAGCTCGCCGCCGATGCTCTCCTGCAGGCCGGCGAACACCTCGGGGGAAACGAAGCTCGGCTCCCACGAGTGCCCCTGCGCGATCGCCCAGACTGCGGGGCGGCGCAGGACGAACTCCGTCGGCGAGGCGGGATCGATCACGATGAGGTCGGTGTCGTCCGACGACGCCGCGATCGCCGTGCGCACGCCGTCCGCGGGTACCGGACGTGCCGAGGCATCCCACCGGCTCATCGACTCGACGGAGGTGAACACGGGCAGCACCCGCCGACCGTCGGGAGCCGCCACGGTGACGATCGAGAGCTCCTGGGTCTTGTCGACCGTGAGTCCGTGGGCTCCGATGCCCTCGTCGCCCTTCTCGGCGAGCAGCGGGATCAGCAGCCGCGCCGCGCGGTAGGCGTCCACGACGCCGACCTGGTCGCCCTCGCCGGCGCGGAACGCGGTGATCGCGGCGAGCAGCGCGGGGTCGGCCGAGCCGTCATCGCCCGCACGCGGATTGGCGTGGAAGCTGCGGCCCTCCCAGGGGACCCCGGCGGAGTCCGCGCGGGGGTCAGTGTCCGGCGACATCCAGTGCCTCGGCGAGCGTGAACGCACCGGCGTAGAGCGCCTTGCCCACGATCGCCCCCTCCACGCCGAGCGGGACGAGGTCTCGCAGCGCCGCGATGTCGTCCAGGCTCGACACTCCCCCGGACGCCACGATCGGCTTCGGAGTGCGCGAGGTCATTTCGCGCAGGAGCTCGACGTTCGGCCCCTGCAGCGTGCCGTCCTTCGTGACGTCGGTCACGACGTACCGGCTGCAGCCGGCGGACTCGAGGCGGTCCAGCACCGTCCACAGGTCGCCGCCCTCACGCGTCCACCCGCGCGCGGCGAGGGTCGTCCCGCGCACGTCCAGACCGACGGCGATCACGTCGCCGTAGCGGCCGATCACGTCGGCGGCCCACTCGGGGTTCTCCAGGGCCGCGGTGCCGAGGTTGATGCGCGCCGCGCCGCTCTCGAGCGCGGCCTGCAGCGTGCGGTCGTCGCGGATGCCGCCGGAGAGCTCGACCTGGACGCCGCGGACCTGCTTGATGACCTTGCGCAGGATGCCGGCGTTGGACCCGCGGCCGAAGGCGGCGTCGAGGTCGACGAGGTGGATCCACTGCGCACCCTGACGGGCGAAGTCGAGGGCGGCGTCGACCGGATCGCCGTAGCTCGTCTCGGTTCCCGCCTCCCCCTGTGTCAGGCGCACCGCCTTGCCGGCGGCGACGTCGACGGCGGGCAGCAGGATCAGCTCGGGCGTAGAGGCGAAATCGTTCATGGCTCCTCGTGCGGGGAGGTCTCGGGAGGCGGGGTCTCCCGCAGACGGCACGATCTCAGAGGGTAGCCCCGCCGAGCCCGTCGATCCAATTCGCGAGAAGCCGGATGCCGGCATCCCCCGACTTCTCGGGGTGGAACTGCGTCGCCGACAGCGGCCCGTTCTCGACGGCCGCGAGGAACGGCCGTCCGTAGGAGCACCACGTCAGCGTCGGCTGCGGGAACCGCGGCTGCACATCCAGCGACCAGTGCTGCGCGCCGAACGAGTGGACGAAGTAGAACCGCTCGGCCTCGATCCCGCGGAACAGTCGCGAGCCCTCGCCCGGCTCGACGGTGTTCCAGCCCATGTGCGGGAGCACCGGGGCGTCGAGCTCGGTCACGGCGCCCGGCCACTCCCCCATTCCCTCGGTGTCGACCCCGCGCTCGACGCCGTGCTCGAACAGCACCTGCATGCCGACGCAGATGCCCAGCACCGGCCGACCGCCTGCCAGCCGGCGCTCGATCAGCTCGTCGCCACGGGTCGAGCGGAGCGCCTCCATGACGGCGCGGAACGCCCCGACTCCGGGGACGACGAGCCCGTCGGCGTCGGCGACGAGACCCCGATCCGAGGTGAGGCGCGCATCGGCGCCGGCGGCGTCGAGCGCCTTCACCGCCGAGTGGACGTTGCCGGATCCGTAGTCCAGGACCGCGACGACGGGTTTGGAGCTCACAGAGCGCCCTTCGTGCTCGGGATGCCGTCGACGAGCGGGTCGAGGGCCTTGGCCTGGCGGAATGCGCGCGCGAACGCCTTGTATTCCGCTTCGGCGATGTGGTGGGGATCGCGTCCCGAGATGACCCGGACGTGCACGGTCAGCGCTGCGTTGAACGAGATCGCCTCGAAGGTGTGCCGCACGAGGGAGCCCGTGAAGTGGCCGCCGATCAGGTGGTGCTCGAACCCCGCGGGCTCGCCGCTGTGCATGAGGTAGGGACGCCCGCTGATGTCGACGACGGCCTGCGCGAGCGCCTCGTCCAGTGGCACGAGCGCGTCGCCGTAGCGCGAGATGCCTGCTTTGTCGCCCAGCGCCTCGCGGATCGCCTGGCCGAGCACGATGGAGATGTCCTCGACCGTGTGGTGGGCATCTATGTCGGTGTCGCCCGACGCGCGCACGGTGAGGTCGGTCAGGGAGTGCTTCGCGAACGCGGTGAGCATGTGGTCGAAGAACGGCACCGTGGTGTCGATGCGACTGCGCCCCGACCCGTCGAGGTCGAGCTCGAGCTCGACGGTCGACTCGCTCGTGGAGCGACGGAGGGACGCGGTACGCAGGGCGGCGCTCATGCGTCCGATCCTATCGAGGCAAGGGCGTCGAGGAACGCGGTCGTCTCGTCCTCGGTGCCGGCCGTGACCCGCAGGTGGTGCGGGATCCCGACGTCGCGGATGAGCACCCCGCGGTCGTACAGCGCCCCCCAGGTCGCCGCGGGATCGGCGACACCGCCGAACAGGACGAAATTCGTCCACGTCTCGTGCGGCGTGTAGCCCAGGGCTTCGACCGTCGCGGAGATGCGGTCGCGCTGAGCCACGATCTCATCGACCATGCTCAGCATCGTCGGGGCGTGGCGAAGAGCAGCGGATGCCGCGGCCTGCGTGAGCGCGCTGAGGTGATACGGCAGTCGCACCAGGCGCAGCGCGTCGACGAGCGCAGGATCGGCGGCGAGATACCCCACGCGCGCGCCTGCGAAGGCGAAAGCCTTGCTCATCGTCCGCGACACGACCAGCCGCTCGCGTCCGGGCAGCAGGGTGAGTGCCGATCGCTCGTCACGCGGCGCGAACTCGAAGTAGGCCTCGTCGACCACGACGACCCCCGGAGCGGCGTCGTAGACGGCCTCGATCACATCCAGTCCGAGGGGCGTGCCCGTGGGGTTGTTGGGAGCGCACAGGAACACCACGTCGGGTGCGGCGTCGGCGACCTGCGCCGCCGCGTCGCCCGCGTCGACCGTGTAGTCGCTCCCGCGACGACCCGCGACCCACTCGGCGCCGGTCGCGCGGGCGAGCAGCGGATACATCGAGTACGTCGGGGCGAAGCCGAAGGCGGTGCGACCCGGGCCGGCGAACGCCTGCAGCACGTGCTGCAGCACCTCGTTCGAGCCGTTCGCGGCCCAGATCTGCTCCCGCGTGAGGCCGTGACCCAGATAGTCCGCGAATCCCTCGCGCAGGTCGGTGAACTCGCGATCGGGATAGCGATTGACGTCCCTCAAGGCGAGGGCGATCGAGTCCAGGATGTCGTCCGCGACCTCCTGCGGAACGGGATGCGTGTTCTCGTTCACGTTGAGGGCGACGGGCAGTGGGGCCTGCGGCGCGCCGTAGGGCGTCATTCCGCGCAGATCGTCGCGCAGGGGCAGGTCTTCGAGGCGGGGACTCACCCCTCCCATGGTAGAGCGCGCGATCAGTGCCCCGTCGCGTACTCCGCCGGAATGGCGAGGCTCTGCCCCGCCTGCAGGGTCACGCCGTCGAGGGCGTTGAGCCGGACGATCGCGTCGACGACGTCACGGGGATCGGCCGTCGGCGCGACCTCTTCGGCGATCGACCAGAGCGAGTCGCCGTGCGAGACCGTCACCGTCTCGAATGAGCCCACCGGAGCGCCGTCATCGCGCGACGCCAGCGCCGTGCCACCCGAGACCATGGCGATCGCGACGGCGACGACGGCCGGCAGGGCCGCCATCCAGGCGAGGACGCGGCGGCCGCGCACCGTCAGCCGGAGCCGCGTGCTGTGCGAGCGCGCCCCGAACGGGGTGCTTCCGAGCGACGGGGTCGTGATGCCGATGGCGGTCATGTCTGCTCCTCCTGGTGGGGGAGATTCGCATCCGCCGCTCGGCCGGGAGCAGTGGATGCGAATCTCTGTACCGAAGTTATCTTCGATGGTCTACGATGTCAACAACCGGATCCGGAGAGTATTCCTCGAACGCGACACGCGGTGACGCTGCCCCGAACGAGGACCCAAGCCGGATACGGTTTCGATACGAGAACCCCACCACGGGCCTCCGACATTCGAAGACCGCTGCACCCCCGGGGCACCCCGGGGCGGCGAGACAGGAGCCGGACATGAGCGACGCCACCGGGCGCGAGCGACCGCAGACACGGCGCCGCAAGAGCCTGAGCGACAAGCAGCGCGCCATCCTCGAGGTGATCCAGCGCTCGATCCTCCGCCACGGCTATCCGCCGAGCATGCGCGAGATCGGCGACGCGGTCGGCCTCAAGTCGCTCTCCAGCGTCACGCACCAGCTCAACCAGCTCGAGCTCAGCGGCTACCTGCGCCGCGACGCCGGCAAGACGCGCGCGATGGAGGTGCTGATCGACCTCCCCGGCCTCGCGACCGAGAACCCGGCCGATTCCGCGCCCTCCGTGGGTGACGCCGCACTCGTGCCTCTCGTCGGTCGCATCGCCGCGGGCGTGCCGATCACGGCGGAGCAGCAGGTCGAGGAGATCTTCCCGCTCCCGCGGCAGCTGGTCGGCAAGGGCGACCTGTTCATGCTCAAGGTCTCGGGCGAGTCGATGATCGACGCCGCGATCTGCGACGGCGACTGGGTCGTGGTGCGCTCGCAGCCCGACGCCGAGAACGGAGACATCGTGGCCGCGATGCTCGACGACGAGGCCACGGTGAAGACCTTCCGGCAGCGGGACGGCCACACGTGGCTGCTCCCTCGCAACTCCGCGTTCGAGCCGATCCTCGGCGATGACGCCGTCGTGCTCGGCAAGGTCGTGGCGGTGCTGCGCGCCGTCTGATCACCCGCGGCGGGTGATCCTTGCCGCAGCGGCCCCGGGGTCGGCCAGAATGGCGCCATGAGCGACATCGACACCGCGGACGCGCAGGCGCTGACCGCACGCATCCGCGAACTCGAATCCGAGAACGCCCGTCTCGCGGCAGAAACGCCCCCCGCGGCGCGAGCGACGGGAGGCCGGTGGCGCGCGATCGTCTCCGCCATCGTGATCGTCGTCGCCGCGATCCTGGTGCCCGTGTCGATCGTCTCGGCCTGGGCGCGCGTTCAGCTCGTGGAAGAGGACGCCTTCGTCGCGACGCTCGCGCCGCTCGTCGACGACCCCGCAGTTCAGGCGATGATCATCGACGAGACGATGGAGGCGGTCAGCGCCCAAGTCGACTTCCAGCAGCTCACGACCAACGTCTTCGACGGCATCGCCGGCATCGACGGCTTCCCGCCGCGAGCCGGTCAGGCGCTCGAGATGCTGGCCGCTCCCGCCGCCGACGGACTCGAGAACCTCGTCAGCGAAGCCGTCACGCGCGTGGTGGCCTCCGATGCGTTCTCCGACGTGTGGGCCACCGCGACGCGCGGAGCGCACCGCGCACTCACGACGGCGGCGACCTCGGACGGCGGCGGACTCGTCGTCCGCACCGACGAGGGTGTCGGCATCCAGCTCGGCGCCATCGTCGACAACGTGAAGCAGCGCCTGGTCGACAGAGGGGTCAGCGCCGCTCAGCTCATCCCGGAGATCGACCGGGTCGTCATCATCGGGAAGGGCGACAACCTCGCTGCGATCCGCACCGCCTACGCCCTCGCCACGACGCTGGGCTGGTGGCTGCCCGTCATCACGCTCGCGCTCTTCGGGCTGGGGATCGCCATCGCCCGGCGGCGCAGCGTCGCGGTGCTCGGCACCGGCCTCGGCATCGCCATCGGCGCCGGCGCCCTCGCCGCGGGCCTGTCGATCGGCGACACCGCGATGGGCATCGTTGCCGGCGACCTCGAGCTGTCGCCGTCGGCACTCGACGTCATCTACGACCAGCTCGTCGCATCGATGTCGCAGACGGCGATCGTCCTGACCGTGCTCGGCCTCTTCGTCGCGGTCCTCGGCTGGGCGATGGGACGCTCTGCTGCCGCGGAGGGCACCCGCGGCGCGGTGCGCGGCATGAACTCCTCCGCCCGGCGGCAGCTCGCCTCGCGCGGCCTCGACACCGGCGGCTTCGGCGCGTGGCTCGGACGTCACCGGGTGCTCGTGCGCACCCTCATCGCGGTGCTCGCGGTGCTGTGGCTGTTCGCGCTGCGGCCCCTCTCGTTCGGCGACGTGGTGCTCGTCATCGTCGTCGCGTTCGTGGTCGCGTGGGTGCTCGAGCTCCTGCAGCGCCGCGCCGACGAGCACGGCGAAGCCGACGTCGACGCGGCCGAGATCGTGGAGCCGGACGCGGTCGCCGACGAGGTCGTGGTCGCCGACGAGGTGGTGGTGGAGACAGCGGATGGCGCGGCCACCGGGGCCGCGGCATCCCCTCCAGCGAAGAAGGGCGC
>NZ_JAYRDE010000023.1:16727-31257 GCF_041909575.1 Microbacterium sp.
GACCTTGTCGCGGATCTGGCGGGTCGCCGCGATGATGTTGCGCAGCGACTCGACCGTCTCGTCGTATGCGCGGGTCTTGAGGCCGCAGTCCGGGTTCACCCACACCTGGCGCAGCGGGAGCTCGGTCGCGGCGCGGTCGAGGAGCTCGGCGACCTCCCCGACCGACGGCACGCGCGGCGAGTGGATGTCGTAGACCCCCGGTCCGACGCCGTGCGTGAAGCCCGACTCGGCGATGTCGCCGATCACCTCTCCGCGGCTGCGCGCGGCTTCGATCGAGGTGACGTCGGCGTCGAGCGCGGCGATCGCGTCGATGACCACGTCGAACTCGGAGTAGCACAGGTGGGTGTGCACCTGCGTGGCTTCGGCAGCGCCGGCGGTGGCGAGGCGGAACGAACCCACCGACCACTCGAGGTACGACGGCTGGTCGGCCTTCTTGAGCGGGAGCAGCTCGCGAAGCGCCGGCTCGTCGACCTGGATCACGCCGATGCCGGCGGCCTCGAGGTCGGCGATCTCGTCGCGGAGGGCGAGGGCGACCTGATTGGCCGTCTCGGCCAGCGGCTGGTCATCGCGCACGAACGACCACGCGAGGATCGTCACCGGGCCGGTGAGCATGCCCTTCATGGGCTTGTCGGTGAGGGACTGCGCGAACGTCGACCACGCGACCGTGATCGGCGCGGGACGCGACACGTCTCCCCACAGGATGGACGGGCGCGTCGCGCGCGAGCCGTACGACTGCACCCAGCCGTTCTCGGTGACGTCGAACCCGTCGAGGTTCTCGGCGAAGTACTGCACCATGTCGTTGCGCTCGGCCTCGCCGTGGACGAGGACGTCGAGCCCGAGGTCCTCCTGCAGCGTCACGACGCGTGCGATCTCCTCGCGGAGGAACTGCTCGTACTCCTCCGTCGTGATCTCGCCCCTGCCGTGACGCGCGCGGGCGCGGCGGATGTCGCCCGTCTGGGGGAACGAGCCGATCGTCGTCGTCGGCAGCACCGGGAGACCCAGAGCCGCCTCCTGCGCAGCCACCCGGGCCTCGTAGTCCCCGCGGTCGAAGTCGTCCTGCGTGAGGGCCGCCGCCCGGGTCCGCACGGCGCCGTCGCGCACACCGGGGGCGCTCTGCCGGTCGGCGAGCGCGGCGGATGCCTCGGCCACGTCACCTGAGATGGCGTCGGCCCCCTCGGCGAGGCCGCGGGCGAGGGTGACGACCTGCGAGGTCTTCTGGTCGGCGAAGGCCAGCCACGAGACCAGGCGCGGATCGAGCGCGGACTCGTCGGCGACGTCGTGCGGCACGTGCTGCAGCGACGTGGACGTGCCGGCCGAGACCTGGCGGGCGCCGAGACCGTGCAGGGCGTCGAGTTTCTCCCATGCTCCGGCGAGATCGCCGCGCCAGATGTTGCGACCGTCGATCACACCGCCGACGAGGACCTTCTCGGCCAGCCCCGTGACGGAGGCGGGCACCGAGCCGCGGGTGAGGTCGATCGCGAGCGCCTCGACGGGCGCGGCGGCGAGGGCTGCCCACGCCTCGGCGGAGAGCTGCGCGTATCCGGCCGTGACGAGGATCGCCGGGCGGTCGGAGGAGGCCCCGAGCACGCCGTAGGCACGCGCGGCGGCGTCGGCCAGCACCCCCGCCGACGCGGGCAGGCTCTCGCTCACGAGCGCGGGCTCGTCGAGCTGCACCCAATCGGCTCCCGCGGCGCGCAGCGCGGCGAGCAGCTCGGCGTACACCGGCAGCAGGTCCTCGAGCCGGCTGAGCGGGTCGAATCCGTCGGGAGCGGCATCCGTCGCCTTCGCCAGCGCGAGGAGGGTCACCGGGCCCACCACGACCGGCCGGACCGTGAAGCCGTCGGCCTTGGCCTCGGCGACCTGGCGGGCGAAGCGGTCGCTCGACAGCGCGAACACGGTTTCGGGGCCGATCTCGGGCACGAGGTAGTGGTAGTTCGTGTCGAACCACTTGGTCATCTCCAGCGGGGCGTTCTCGCCCGCGCCGCGGGCGGCGGTGAAGTAGGCCGCGAGCCCGACCGCGCCGTCGGCGTCGCGAAGGGCCGCGAACCGCTCGGGCAGGGCGCCCACGGTCGCTGCGGCATCGAGCACCTGGTCGTAGTACGAGAACGACTCCGGAATCGACGAGTCGTCGCGTCCGAGGCCGAGCTCGGCGAGGCGCTCACGCGTGGTGCGGCGCAGCTCGGCGGCGGCCTGCTCGAGCGCCTGCTCGTCGATCGAGCCGCTCCAGTGCGACTCTACGGCGCGCTTGAGCTCGCGCCGGCGGCCGATGCGCGGGTAGCCGAGGATCGTGCCGCGGGGGAAGGCGGGAGTGGTGTCGGTCATCGTGCGACTTCCTTTTCGAGGGGGTGGGTGAGGATCCCGGCGTCGCGGAGCACCGCGATCACCGTTTCGTGGCTGTTGAACGCGTAGAGGTGGACGCCCGGCGCGCCGCCGGCGACGACGTCGCGCGCGAGGTCGGCGGCGTAGGCGATCCCCAGCGCGCGCTGGCCCTCGGGCGTGGGCTCGACCTCGAGCGAGATGGCGAGCTCGGACGGCAGCTCCTCGCCGCTGAGCTCGAGCACGCGGCGCAGGCGCGCCGGCGATGTGATCGGCATGATCCCCGGAAGGATCGGGATGGTCACGCCGGCCTCGCGCGAGCGCTGCACGAAGGCGAGGTAGTCGTCGGCGTGGAAGAAGAGCTGCGTGATCGCGAGCGTGGCTCCGGCGGCCTGCTTGGCAAGGAGCGCGTCGATGTGCTCGCGCGGATGCCGCGACCTCGGGTGCCCGTTGGGGAACGCGGCGACGGCGATGTCGACCTTCGTGCGCGGCTCGACCCGGACGGCCCCGGGGACTCCGGGGATCGCCTGCTCGGTGTAGGGCGCCCGCTCGGCCTGAACACGGTCGATGAGCTGCACGAGCTGTGCCGAGCTCTCCAGGTCTCCCAGGAACGCCTCTCCCTCGGCGACGCCCGCCGGCGGGTCGCCCCGCAGCGCGAGGAAGCTCGTGATCCCGGCGTCGAGGAACTCGCGGATGAGCGCGTTCGCCCCGGCGTACGTGCTGCCGACGCACGTCAGATGGGCGAGCGGAGCCACCGAGGTCTCCCGGAGGATGTGGCGCAGGAGATCGAGCGACCGTCCGCCCGTCGAGCCGCCGGCGCCGTAGGTGACCGAGATGAAGCGGGGTGCCACCTCGGCCAGGCGCCGGATCGTCTCATGCAGCGCGAGGGTCCCCGCGTCGGACTTCGGCGGGTACACCTCGAACGAGAACGGCACCGGCGGGGTGCTGAGATCGATCGACATGACGTGCTCTCGGGTCGGGGGACGGAAGGGCCGGACGGCCGCGGACGATCGCGCCGCCCGGAGGACCGGGGACGCGGTGTCATCGCGGGCGGGTGCCGGGCTCGGCTGTCGCTCCCTGCCCGGAGGGTGCCCCGGGCGACGATGGGACCAAGCTAGCCGAGCGGCGCGCACAAGCCCCTCCCTGTGACCTTGTATTTCGCCGTAGCGTGGTGTCGTGAGCACTCCCCTGCCCTACGGAAGCTGGCCGTCCCCGCTGACGGCGCATGCGGTGTCGGCGGCCTCCCCGCGCATCGAGGGCGCCCGATACGTCGGCGACGAGGTGTGGTGGGGCGAGACGGTGGCCGAGGAGGCGGGACGCACCGCGGTGCGGCGGCGCACGGCATCGGGCGTCGTCTCCGACGTGATCGCGGCGCCGTGGAGTGCGCGCTCGCGCGTGCACGAATACGGCGGCGGATCGTGGACGACGGTCGGTGACGACGCTCTCGTGTTCGTCGAGAAGGTCGACCAGCGGGTGTGGAAGGTCGCCGGAGACGGCGCGCCCCGCCCGCTGACGCCGGCGGCAGGCGACATGCGCTTCGGAGGGCTGACCTGGCAGGGCGGTCGCCTCCTGGCCGTGCGCGAAGTGCACGGAACCTCTCCCGTGCCGCACCGGGACATCGTGGAGATCCCGGTCGACGGAAGTGCGGCGAGGGATGCCTCGGCCCTGTCGTCGCTCGTGGAGGACAGCCACTTCCTCGCCCACCCCGTGCTCTCGCCCGACGGGTCGCACCTGGCGTGGATCGCGTGGGACCACCCCGCGATGCCGTGGGACCGCACCGAACTGCGCGTGGGACGGCTCGAGGACGGCGTCGTCGCCGAGTGGACCACCGTCGCGGGCGGCGAGACAGCGCCGCTGCAGCCGGCGTGGACGGGCGAGGACGATCTGATCTACGCCGACGATCCGACCGGCCGGTGGAATCTGTGGACGCTGCGCCTCACCGCCGACCTCGCGCACCGCCCGGTCGCTCCCGCCGATGCCGACACCGGGGGTCCGCTGTGGGTCCTCGGCCAGCGCTGGTACGCGGTGCTGGGCGACGGCAGGATCGCCGCGATCCGCACCCACGGGTCGGACGAGCTCGTCGTCGTCGACGGGGACGAGGTGCGCCCGCTCGAGTTCGAAGGGGTTGCGGGTCTGTCGATCGAGGACGTCCGCGGCTCGCGCCTGCTCGTGAGCGGCGCGGGGGCGGCCGGAACGGCGCTGTGGGAGCTCGACGTGGACGACCCCGGCTCGGCGCGGCGGATCGTCGGGGGCGAGTCACCCTGGGGCGCCGAGTGGATGCCGCGCGCCCGCCCCGTGACGTTCGACGGACCCGGCGGCCCCGTGCACGCCTACGACTACCCGCCGACGAATCCGGACGTGTCCGCGCCGGCAGACGAGAAGCCGCCGTACCTCGTGCTCGTGCACGGCGGACCCACCGCGCACGTCGGGGGCGCGGCATCCGGCAAGATCGCGTTCTTCACCAGCCGCGGGATCGGCGTGCTCGACGTCAACTACGGCGGATCCAGCGGCTACGGCCGCGCCTATCGCGAGCGCCTGCTGGGCCGGTGGGGCGTCGTCGACGTCGACGACGTGCTCGCCGCCGCCGCCGGCCTCGCCGAGGAAGGGGTCGCCGACGGCGAGCGCCTCGCGATCGCGGGAGGTTCCGCCGGAGGCTGGACGGTGCTGTGCGCCCTCACCCTCGCCGACGCGTTCGCCGCCGGCATCAGCCGGTACGGCGTAGCCGATCTCCGCCGTCTCGCCGAAGACACGCATGACTTCGAGGCGCGCTACCTCGACTCGATGGTCGGGCCGCTTCCGCAGGCAGAGGCGCTGTACGTGGCCCGGTCGCCGCTCTCACGACTCGACCGCCTGCGCACGCCGCTGCTCATCGAGCAGGGCCTCGAGGACCGCGTGGTGCCCCCGTCGCAGTCCGAAGCCGTGCGGGACGCGCTGAAGAAGAACGGCGTGCCGCACGCCTACCTCGCGTTCGAGGGCGAGGGGCACGGCTTCCGCCGGTCGGAGACCCTCGTCCGCCAGCTCGAGGCGGAGATCGCTTTCCTCGGGGGCGTGCTCGGGTTCGAGCCGGACGGCGTCGAGCCGCTCGACCTGGACTAGCGTCCGCGCACGAACGGGGCGAGTCGCGCCGCGAGGTGCTCGCCCACACGGGCGTGCACCGCCGTGCCGCCCTCCTCGTGGGCCTGCGACAGGATCATGCCCTGCTCGTGGATCGCCGATACGAGGTCGCCGCGGTCGTAGGGCACGAGCACGTCGAGCTCGACCGCCGGGAGCGGAAGCGCCGCCTCGATCGCGGCGCGCAGCTCGTCGATTCCCTCGCCGGTGCGCGATGACGCGAACAGCGCCTTCGGCTCGAGTCCGCGCAGCACCAGCCGCGTGTCCTCATCGACGAGATCCGACTTGTTGAACACGACGAGCTCCGGGATGTCGCGTCCGCCGACGTCGCCGATCACGTCGCGCACCGTTGCCAGCTGCGCGGCGGGGTCGGGGTGCGACCCGTCGACGACGTGCACGATGACGTCGGAGCCGCCGACCTCCTCGAGGGTCGAGCGGAAGGCTTCCACGAGCTGGTGCGGGAGATTGCGGACGAAGCCGACCGTGTCGGTGAGCGTGTAGACGCGCCCGTCGGTCGTCTCGGAGCGGCGCACCGTGGCATCCAGGGTCGCGAACAGCGCGTTCTCGACCAGCACGCCGGCGCTCGTGAGCCGGTTGAGGAGGCTCGACTTTCCGGCGTTGGTGTAACCGGCGATCGCGACCGACGGGATCGTGTGGCGCTTGCGCTCGGCGCGCTTGGCATCGCGCGCCGGTGCGAAATCGCGGATCTGCCGGCGAAGCTGCGCCATACGGGTGCGGATGCGGCGGCGGTCGAGTTCGATCTTCGTCTCACCGGGACCACGGGAGCCCATTCCGGCGCCGCCGGCGCCGACCTGGCCACCGGCCTGCCGGCTCATCGAGTCGCCCCAGCCGCGCAGGCGCGGAAGCAGATACTCGAGCTGTGCGAGCTCGACCTGGGCCTTGCCCTCGCGACTCTTGGCGTGCTGGCTGAAGATGTCGAGGATCACGGTGGTGCGGTCGATGACCTTGACCTTGACGACATCCTCGAGCGCGCGCCGCTGGCTGGGCGCGAGCTCGGTGTCGGCGATCACCGTGTCGGCCCCGACGGCGGCGACGATGTCGCGGAGCTCCTGCGCCTTGCCGCGGCCCACGTAGGTTGCCGGGTCGGGGTGCGGGCGCCGCTGGAGCACACCGTCCAGCACGACCGCGCCCGCCGTCTCGGCCAGCGCGGCGAGCTCGCGCAGCGAGTTCTCCGCGTCCTCCTGCTCGCCCTGCGGATGCACGCCGACGAGCACGACGTTCTCGAGCCGCAGCTGCCGGTACTCGACCTCGGTGACGTCCTCGAGCTCGGTCGACAGGCCGGGAACGCGGCGGAGCGCGGCGCGCTCCTCGCGGTCCCACTGCTCGCCGTCGGTGTCGGCGGCGCCGACGGTGGCCTGGTCCTGCAGCGCCTGCGCGGCGCCGAACACACGCACCCCGGACCGCGCGTCGGCGCGCGACAGCACCCGATCGACCGGGTCCACCGGTGTCTCGTCGGTGCTCTGGGGGGTTGTCGTATCCGTCATCGGTTCCTCTCGAAAGGATGCTTTCGCGGCCTCATCGGCCGGTTCGAGGCATCCGTGAATTCTAGCCTCCCGCGCCGGGGAGCTCCTCCGCTAGGCTCATCAGCCATGGGCAGCGACCACTACTTCAGTGCGACGCCGGCCAGTCCCGAGAACCTCCGCCGCGTCCGCGTGACGCTCGCCGGCCGCGACGTCGAGGTCACGACCGCCGGCGGCGTGTTCAGTCCCGACCACGTCGACTCGGGCACCGCCGTGCTGCTGGCCAATACTCCCCCGCCTCCGCCGGGAGGGAACCTCCTGGACCTCGGCTCGGGATGGGGTCCGATCGCCCTCTCGCTGGCGCTGGATGCACCCCGTGCCACCGTCTGGGCCGTGGACGTCAACGAGCGAGCGCTCGATCTCGTCCGCCGCAACGCGGCCGCTCTCGGCCTCGAGAATGTCAACGCCGTGCTGCCCGACGATGTTCCCGATGACGTCACATTCCGCACCATCCGCTCGAACCCGCCGATCCGCGTCGGCAAGAACGAGCTGCACGGGCTGCTCGAGCGCTGGATCCCGCGTCTCGACGAGCGCGCCGACGCCTGGCTCGTCGTCCAGCGCAATCTGGGGTCGGACTCGCTGCAGCGCTGGCTCGCCGCGACCTTCGAGCACGGGTACAGCGTGCATCGGGCAGCGACCGGACGAGGGTTCCGGGTGATCAAGGTGCGCCGGCACGGCACGCCGCAGACCGAGGCCATCCCGCTCCCCTGACGGCGCCGCGGCGGACCCGGGCCGGCCGCTCAGGCGAGCGCGACTTCGCCGGAGTACACCAGGGTCGCCGGTCCCGACAGGAGCACGTGGTGCTCGTCGCCGACGAGCGGCATCCGCACGCCCAGCGTTCCGCCGGGCACGTCGACCGTCCAGTGGTCCGGCGCAGCGGGGCCGGCCCAATGGCGCACCGCCAGCGCGGCGGCGGCGACGCCGGTCCCGCAGCTGAGCGTCTCGCCGACGCCGCGTTCGAACACGCGCATGCGGATCGAGCCGACACCGTCGCGCACGAGCGGATCGCTCGGCACCACGAATTCGATGTTCGCGCCGTGCGGCGGCTCGGGGTGCAGCTGCGGCATCACGCCGAGGTCGAGACCGTCGAGCTCCCGCGTGTCGGGGAGTGCGACGACGATGTGCGGATTGCCCACGTCGATGCCGAGCCCGGGCCGCGGAGCACCGATGCCCCGCGCGCGCACGAGAACCTCATCCGTCTCGACGCGCCAGGGGCCGAGGTCGACCTCGAGCCCGAGTTCACTGCGCGTCACCGTCTTCACGCCCGCCCGCGTGCCGATCGCGAGGGGTTCGCCGTCCAGCGAGGCCCAGCCGACTTCGGCGAGATAGCGGGCGAACACGCGGATGCCGTTGCCGCACATCTCGGCCTTCGAGCCGTCGGCGTTGCGGTAGTCCATGAACCACTCCGCACCGGCGGCTGCGGCATCCGTCCCCTCATCGATGGCGGACGCGCGCACGACGCGGAGGATGCCGTCGCCTCCGATTCCGAAGCGCCGGTCGCACAGCACGGCGACCTGGTCGTCGGACAGGTCCAGCGCGCCGTCGGGGTCGGGCACGATGACGAAGTCGTTGCCCGTGCCGTGACCCTTGGTGAACGAGATGGTCTGCGGCATCCCCCAAGTCTAGGGGCGCGCGGCGAGGCTCAGTCGGCGATGAGCCGCTTGCCGGTGGTCCAGGTCTCGAACGCCTCGAAGCCGAGCGCCTCGTAGAAGCCCTTCGCGATGTCGTTGTCGGGACGCACCATCAGCTGCACCTTCGGGCATCCCATGTCCAGCAGCAGCTGCTCGGCCGTCTCGACCAGTTCGCGGGCGATCCCCTGGCCGCGGCGCGCCGGATCGCTCGCGAGGTAGTACAGCCACCCGCGGTGCCCGTCGTACCCCGCCATGACGGATCCGACGACGTCGCCGCCGTCCACCGCGACCAGGAACAGCTCGGGCTGCACCTTCAGCTTGCGGCTGATGTCCTGGTACGGGTTGTTCCAGGGCCTCGTGAGTCCCGTCGCATGCCACAGCGAGACGACGGCCTCGGTGTCGGGGAGTTGGAAGGCTCGGATCGCGATGCTCATGAGGTCGAGTCTGCCAGGGCTGCGGCATCCGCTCCCGGCTCGACCCACCTCACCCCCTCGTATCGGCGGAACCACGACACCTGGCGCCGCGCGTACCGGCGCGTGAGCGCCTGCGTCTCGGCGATCGCCTCGGCCTCGGACAGCGCGCCGTCCAGCTGTGCGAGCGCCTGCGCGTAGCCGATGGCGCGGCGTGCGGTCACGCCGTCCTCGATGCGGGCGTCGCGCAGCGCCGCCACCTCATCGAGGAGTCCGTCGCGCCACATCGCCTCGACGCGTGCGTCCAGCCGCGCCACGAGCTCCTCGCGCGGCATCGAGACCCCGATCAGCGTCGTGGGGTCGTGCCACAGGACCGGCTCGTCGGGCAGCGCCGCACCGTGCGTGTCAGCGCCCTGGGCGAGCACCTCGAGCGCGCGGACGATGCGCCGCCCGTTCTTGGGGTCGACGCGGGAGGCGGTCACCGGATCCGCCGCGCGCAGCCGCGCGAACAGCATCCCCGGGCCGTGCGCCTCGAGCTCGGCCTCCAGCTCGGCGCGGAGCTGCGGGTCGTGCGGCGGGAAGCGGAAGTCGAACACGACGCTCGACACGTACAGCCCCGATCCCCCCACGAGGATCGCATCGGCGCCTCGTGCGTGGATCTGCGTGATCACGCGGCGCGCGGCCTCCTGGTACCAGGCCACCGCCGCTTCGGCGGTCACCTCGAGCGCGTCGAAGAGGTGATGACGGATGCCGCGCCGCTCCTGCACCGGAAGCTTCGCCGTGCCGATCTCCATGCCGCGATAGAGCTGCATCGCGTCGGCATTGACGATCTCGGCCGGAATGCCACGCGCGATGAGCGTCTCGGCGAGGTCGAGCGAGAGCGCGGTCTTGCCGGTTCCGGTGGCGCCGACGACCGCCCACAGGCGGGCCGGCCCCGACCGGTCGATCACTCTCCGATGCGCAGCGTCGGCAGCCCGAGCGACACGGCGCGCGGCGCGCCGGAGGCGCCGGCCGGTGCGGGCACGCCGCACGACTCGGCCTGCGTGCGATCCCAGGCATCGCCCGACCGCGTGCGACGGATGCGCAGCGGGGCTCCGTCGACCGAATCGGCGAGCAGATGGAAGGGGGCGGCGTGGGTGACCACGACCGAGACGATGTCGCCGGGTCGCGGGAGGTCGGAGCCCGCCGGCACCTCGAAGTGGACGAGACGATTGTCTTCCGCGCGGCCGGTCAGACGGTGGGTCGCGGCATCCTTCTTGCCCTCACCGGTCGAGACGAGCACCTGCACCTCACGGCCGAGCTGCTTCTGGTTCTCTTCGAGGCTGATGCGCTCCTGCAGGGCGATCAGGCGCTCGTAGCGCTCCTGCACGACCGCCTTGGGCACCTGATCGGGCATCGTCGCCGCCGGCGTGCCTTCGCGGATCGAGTACTGGAAGGTGAAGGCGCTCGCGAACCGCGCCTGCTCCACGACGCGCATCGTGTCTTCGAAGTCCTCGTCGGTCTCACCGGGGAAGCCCACGATGATGTCGGTCGAGATCGCCGCGTCGGGCATCTTGGCGCGCACGCGGTCGAGGATGCCGAGGAACCGATCGCTGCGGTACGAGCGGCGCATCGCCTTGAGGATCCGATCGCTTCCCGACTGCAGCGGCATGTGCAGCTGCGGCATCACGGCCGGGGTCTCCGCCATGGCGTCGATGACGTCGTCCGTGAACGCCGCCGGGTGGGGGCTCGTGAAGCGGATGCGTTCGAGGCCCGCGATCTCACCGGCGGCCCGCAGCAGCTTGCCGAACGCCTGCCGGTCGCCGAACTCGACGCCGTAGGAGTTGACGTTCTGGCCGAGGAGGGTGACCTCCATCGCGCCGTCGTCGACGAGGAGTCGGATCTCGTTCAGGATGTCGCCGGGGCGGCGGTCCTTCTCCTTGCCGCGCAGGCTCGGGACGATGCAGAACGTGCAGGTGTTGTTGCACCCGACCGAGATCGACACCCAGCCGCTGTAGACGCTGTCGCGCTTGGTCGGCAGCGTGGACGGGAAGACCTCCAGCGACTCGAGGATCTCGAGCTCGGCCTCGCCGTTGTGGCGCGCGCGCTCCAGCAGGCCGGGAAGCGAGCCCATGTTGTGCGTGCCGAACACGACGTCCACCCACGGCGCCTTCTGCTGGACGGCGTCCTTGTCCATCTGGGCGAGGCATCCGCCCACGGCGATCTGCATGCCGTCGTGCTTGTCCTTGCGCGACTTCAGGTGGCCCAGGGTGCCGTAGAGCTTGCCGGCGGCGTTGTCTCGGACGGCGCACGTGTTGATGACGATGACATCGGCGTCCTCGCCGGCCTCGGCAGGCACGTAGCCGGCGCTCTCGAGCGAGCCCGACAGTCGCTCGGAGTCGTGCACGTTCATCTGGCAGCCGAACGTGCGCACCTCGTAGGTGCGGGCGCGGCCGTCGGCGCCGAGCGCCGCGTCGGACGGCGCGATGAGCGTCGGTGAGCTGGTGGGGGTGGTCATGATGGGTGCCATTCTACGAGCCGCGCGCGGGAGCGGCGGCGACTAGCGGATGCGCGCGCGGATGCGTCCGGCGGACAGGGCCGTGAACCCGAACGCCATCGCGACGAGCACGCCGAAGGCGACCGACGCGGGCACGAGGAACTCGCCGACGAACGCATCGATGCCGTAGAACTCGCGGATCGCGTCGGCAGCGTCGCCGCTGTCGCCCACCATGGCCGGAAGCGAGACATCGGTGAACTCGACCCGCAGGAGCATGGCGCCCTGGGCGAACGGCAGCGCGTTGATCGTCGTGGCCACAGCGCCCGGCAGCGAGCCGACGGGGATGTACGCGCCGGCGACGAACCCGAGCACCGTGCCGATGACCGTCGCGAAGCCGGAGAACGCGGCGTTCGTGCGGATGAAGGACACGATGAGTGCGGACAGGGCGGTGAACCCGGCGCAGCACAGCACCGTGATCCCCGCGATTCGGAGGACCGTGAGCGGGGTGAGCCACATCGAGTCCACGATGCCGAGGTAGAGGATGCTCAGCGCGAGCACGATCATCGACATGACGATGGCGACCGTCACCGCCGCGATGAGATAGCCGAGGACGAGCTGCGTCCGCCGCACCGGCGACACGAGGAAGTCACGGAACCGGCCGGACTCGCCGTCGTCGACCAGTGTCGCGAGAGCCCCCAGTCCCGTGGTGATCGTCGAGAGCATCACGATTCCGGCGAACATCCACGTGTCGACGAAGGCGCGGATCTCCTGTTCCGACGCCCGCGGGAATGTCTCCTGCAGACCGTCGATCTGCAGGCGCGCGAGGAACAGGGTGTAGAGCACGAAGAGGATGAGCGCTCCGAGCAGTGAGAAGAAGACGTTCATCCGATCACGGAAGAACAGTCGGAGGTTGCGGCGGACGATGGCGAGGACGACCGTCACGGGCGCGCACCCGTCGGCGCGGGCGGGCCGTCGGCGTCGGCGTCGGCGGCCCGTCCGGTCAGAGCGAGGAAGACGTCGTCCATACGGCCGTGACGGAACTCGAAGTCGCGGACCCGGTCTCCGTGCCGGGTGAGCAGTGCTCGGGCGGCGTCGGCGTCGGGGACGGCGATGACGACGACGTCGCCGTCGACGGAGACCTCGTCGCCGCGGTCGGCCGCCATTCCCACGAGTCCGGGGACGTCGCTCGTCGTGACCGTCAGCAGGCTGCGGCTGTACTCCGCGCGGAGGGCCGCGGGAGTGCCGTCGGCGACGATGCGCCCGTGGTCGATGATGCAGACGCGGTCGGCCTCCTCGGTCTCCTCCATGTAGTGCGTGGTGAGGAAGACCGTGAGTCCCGTCTCGAGGCGCAGGCGGTGGACGGTGCGCCACAGGATCGCGCGGCTGCGCGGGTCGAGCCCGGCCGTGGGTTCGTCGAGGAAGAGGATCGCGGGTTCGTGGACGAGGGCGCGGGCGATGTCGACGCGACGGCGCTGCCCGCCCGAGAGCGTGCCGTATCGGCGGTCGAGGAATTCCTCCAGCTCGATCAGGGGCGAAAGGTGAGCGATGCGCTCGTCGGTGCGCGCTCGGGGGACCTTCGCGAGGGTCCCCCGTAGGCGCAGGTTCTCGCGGACGGTCAGCATGGGGTCGAGCACGGAGTCCTGGAACACGACGCCGATGCGCTCGCGCACCCGCTCTCCGTGCGACACGACGTCGTGACCCGCGACCTGCACGGAGCCTTCGTCGAAAGCCAGCACCGTCGTGAGGCAGTTGATCGTCGTCGACTTTCCTGCGCCGTTCGCGCCGAGGAAGGCGAACACCGAGGCATCGGGCACGGAGAAGGTGAGCCCGTCGACGGCGGTCGTCGCGCGGAAGCGCTTGGTCAGGCCCTCCACGACAATGGCCATCGTCCTCCTCGGATCGCCGGGTCGAGTCAGTCTCGCACGAGCAGTCCTGGCCGAGGCGCGATCGCCCGGATCAGCGGAAGCGGACTCCCGTCCCCCCGGCCTCGTCGAGCGCCGTGCGGGCGGCTGCCGTGGCCACCGATCCCGCGTATCCACGGCGCGCGAGCTGCCCGAGGAGCCGGCGCAGCGCGGTGTCGCGGTCGAGGGAACCGAGCGAGCGGGCCTTCGTGCGGGCGAACTCCAGTGCGCGCTCCGCGTCGTCGTCGGGAAGCGTCGCGAGCGCGGCGTCGGCGACGTCTCGGGGGATGCCGCGCTTGGCGAGCGTCTGAGCGATCGCGTTGCGGCCTTGGCCTTTGCGATCGACGGCGGAGTGCACGAGCTGATCGGCGAGCCCCGCGTCGTCGAGGTAGCCGTACTCCTCGAGCCCGGAGACGATCCGTTCGACGGACGGCGCCGCCACCTGCCGTTCCCGCAGCAGCGCGCGCGCTTCCGATACGGAAAGGGAACGGACGCGCAGTCGCTTCAGGAGCGCCTTCTCGGCGAGATCCTCCCCTGCCACCACGTCGTCGTCGCGGACGGGCTCATCATCGGGCGCGCGATGCGAGACCCAGGTCGGATGCCACCGTTCGTCGTCGGGAGACTCATCCGTCGGGCTCGCCTGCGGCGTTGCCCCACCGAAGAGCGGGATGACGGGGGCGAGCGAGTCGCGCTCGCCCCCGTTCTCGCGAGACATCAGGCCGGGCGGCGCGCGGCCAGGTCGTCCTGCGCGGGCGCCTCGACGGCCTTCGGCTGGCCGATGCCGAGCTTCGCCTTGATCTTCGACTCGATCTCGGCGGCGACATCCTCGTTCTTGATGAGGAAGTTGCGGGCGTTCTCCTTGCCCTGCCCCAGCTGCTCGCCGTCGTAGGTGTACCAGGCGCCCGACTTCTTCACGATGCCGTGCTCGACGCCGAAGTCGATCAGGCTGCCCTCGCGGGAGATGCCGACGCCGTAGAGGATGTCGAACTCCGCCTGCTTGAACGGGGGCGCCATCTTGTTCTTCACGACCTTGACGCGCGTGCGGTTGCCGACCGCGTCGGTGCCGTCCTTCAGCGTCTCGATGCGGCGGATGTCGAGGCGCACCGATGCGTAGAACTTCAGCGCCTTTCCACCGGCGGTGGTC